>JALSYJ010000132.1 GCA_027071965.1 Robiginitomaculum sp.
GGACTGGTGCGCCCGTCATCCTTAAAATAAAACCCGGCAATTCCCACCGACCAATCGCCAGTACCATTGTTAAAACTGGCGCCAAAAGCATCCGTTACCACCAGACCGGATCCGGCCTGTTTCATTAACTGCTCAGGGGTTTTATCTCCTGGTGCAATGGTCACATTGCTGGGCCTGATACCCGGAGGAGAGCCAAGGGCAGTAGCGGCATGCCCGGTGGGATTTTGGCCTAATTGCCTGGCCGATGAAAGGTTATGCAGCCATGTGCGCAAATATCCGTTTTCAACCAGATTTTGCGGTTTTCGCGCAAATCCCTCGCTGTCAACCTCCGATGAGCTGCTGCCACGCAGGCGGTGCGGATCCTCGGTAATGGTAAGGTTTTTTGCAAAAACCTGCTCGTTCATCTTATCTTTTAAGAATGAAACTCCACGGGCAACAGAGTTTCCGGAAATCGCTCCAAGCAATATGTTCAAGAAAGTTTTTGCGGTTCTTGGTTCAAATAACACCGCCATCACTCCGCCCTGACCCTTTGTGGCACCAAGTCTTGCAATGGTTCGCTTTGCAGCCTCAATGCCAATATCTTCAGGTGTGCGTAAATCCTCAAGCCAGCAAGCACCGTTTTGCGCCCAGTCACGCTCCATTGATCCGTTGTGTTCGGCCAGAGCCAGCACGCTTTGGGAATGAAAAGTATTGGTGCGCGCCCTGAATAATCCATTGCTGGCCCGGTGGCATATTGCACCTGATGACCAACTTGCATTGGCGGTTGCAGGCAGATTTATTCCAGTTACCGACAAGGCGGCACGCTCAGCTTCTTTTGCCTGTTGGGTTAATGCCTGCACATTAACTTTTGTAGGGTCAAAAACCTGAAAGTCCTTGCTGGCCTTTTGTACCTGATCAGGATCAGCCAGTGCGCAAAAAGGATCCTCAGGGGCCAGACGAGCCATGGCACAGGCGCGCTCTGCCATTTTCTCAAGTCCTGCCGGTGACAGGTCTGAAGAAGATACACAAGACTGCCTTTGTCCAAATAATACCCTAAGGCCCAAATCGCTGGTTTCGGAACTTTCCACTTCTTCGACTTCACCTTCGCGCACGCCAATTGCCAAATTGCGCGAAGTCACCAAAATCGCTTCGGCCTGTTCGGCACCGGCGCTTTTGGCCAAATGCAGGATCTGGCTGACAATTGTATCCAAAGATGAAATATCGGGCGCATCCGCGCGTGTTTGCTTACTCATGTCTTGAGCAAGTACAAATTGCCGAGACTAACTGCAACTAAAATTAACCGATCAACGCAAAATAAACCAAAGAAAATGCCAAAGCCAATATGGATAGCCAGGTAAACAAGGTTCCAAAAAAACGGCCCATTGGCACGCCTTTGCGACCATCCTTATTGTTGAAATTAAAGGCATGGCCAAGGCGGGCCATGGTAAATATGACGCCAAACCCGTGAATAAATGCAACTGGTGCCCCCAATGCGACCAGAGCAAACAGGCCCAGAAAAAACATCGGGGCATATTCAACCAGATTGCCATGAATTCGGATACGGCGCTGCATATCCAGATCACCACCATCACCCAGATCAATTCCGGCATGGCGTTTTTGTGCCACCTTATAGGCTAAAACCAATGCCAGTATCATCTGAATGGCAAGGTAAATGCTTGCTGCCTGCAAGCCGCTCATCTGCATCATGATCATCTCCTTTAATAAAACCAATTGCTTGGAACTATTTAGTGGCAACCTACTATTCTGATTTGTCCTGTAACAAGAATCTGGCCAGATCATCAGCAGGCAAGGCCCCGGAAATTCCGCGCTTGCGATCAACAATAAAGGTTGGCACGCCGGAAATTCCCATTTCGGTGAAGGCTTTTACTTCGGTTTCGATGGTCTTTTTGTCCTGATCGCTGGACAGTAATTCGCGCACCAGATCGGCATCCATACCAATCTGCCTGGCAATGTCGCCTAAAACTTCCAAATTTCCAACATCATTACCTAAGGTAAAAAAGTTCAAAAACAGGGCTTCCTTGGCTTGCAGGCCTTTGTTCTGCCCCTGCGCCCACAGGATAAGGCGGTGGGCATTTGCTGTATTTGGGCGGCGTTTTATCTGATCAAAACGAAAATCAATTCCCAGCTTATGCCCGGCCTCGGTAAGCCTGTTAATGCCGATTTTGCGTTGTTCCCTGTCGGGAAATTTCGCATCCATATAGCTGTGATAATCAACTCCCTCTTCGGGCAAAACTCCATCAAGAAAAAACGGCCTGAATATAAGGGTGAATTTATGTTCGGGCAAAGAATGCATGGCCCACATAAGATTGCGCAGGCCAATCCAGCACCATGGACAAACAATATCCGAAACCATGTCAACTTCTATTGTTTTGGTTTCGCTCATACTGCTTTAGCGCTTTTCGACTATGATGCTGCCTGCTGAATAGCCGGCCCCAAATGAACATATCAGGCCGATATCAGCAGTTTTGAAATCATGTTTAGTTTTATGAAAGGCAATAATGGAGCCAGCCGATGAGGTATTGGCATAGGTGTCCAATATCACCGGGGCAATTTCTTCAGGCACCGAATGACCAACAACC
This sequence comes from Robiginitomaculum sp., assembly GCA_027071965.1. GTDB lineage: Bacteria > Pseudomonadota > Alphaproteobacteria > Caulobacterales > Maricaulaceae > Robiginitomaculum_B. The sequence continues at coordinate 2,580 of JALSYJ010000132.1, forward strand.
TTTTTGGCAATCAGGCTGTTCATGCTTAAATTGGCCTGATGCAGCCAAAACCGTTTAATTTGTTTGGGGTCTATTTCCTGACTGGCCAGTTGCTCCTTTATAATGTCGGCAACTAAAGGAACCACTTCCTTAAAAACCTTGCGGCCTTCCTGAATGAATAATTTGTCCGGCAGGTTTGCCGATTCAGGTGCTGCCCGGTTCAAAAATCCGAAATTATTGCGAATATTGTTGGAGAATTTTGTTTTTAATACGGTACTTACAATTGCAAAAGCTCCATCGGGAGCCATGTCCTCGGCCTCAACCAAAACAGCAGTGGCCACATCGCCAAAGATAAAGTGACTGTCCCGGTCGCGAAAATTCAAATGCCCGGAGCAAATCTCCGGATTGCATACCAGCACTGATCTTGCCTGTCCGCTTTCTATCATCGCCATGGCAGTGGCAATGCCAAAGGTGGCCGAAGAGCAAGCAACATTCATGTCAAAGCCAAAGCCTTCCATGCCCAGTGCATCTTGCACCTCAACGGAAATCGCCGGATATGGCCGCTGCAAATTTGAGCAGGCGACCAGTACAGCATCTACATCTTTGGCAGCACGGTTTGCATTAGTTAGTGCATCTTTAGCCGCAGCAACAGCTATTTCAGCCAGTATTGATATTTCCTCATCAGGACGTTCTTTAATCCGTGGCGCCATAATATCCGGGTCAAGTACCGCATCTTTGGATATCACAAATCTTGATTTGATCCCTGATGCTTTTTCAATAAAGGAAGATGATGATAACGGTTTGGCCGTGGCCTCACCAGAAGTTATTCTTGCTTCATTCTCAGCATTCCAGCGCTCAGCCCATGTATTGTAACTGGCAACCAGTTCATCATTGGATATGCTGTCTTTAGGTGTCCACAAGCCTGTGGAAGAAATGACGGCTTTAGTCATGTCTGTTCCGTTTTCCAAAGTTTTGCTTGTAAAAAACCCAAGCCCCTCGAACTGCGACCATAAACCGTATTGCCAGTCAATGTCAGCCGGAAATTGTCACAAATTACATCAAACTATTAGTCTGCACTTTAGCCAAGCCTGGCAATTTTTTCATAACAATGACAATCAGTGGTGTGATCATTGACCATGCCAACGGCCTGCATGAAGGCATAGGTGATGACCGGGCCGCAAAACTTAAAGCCCCGTGATT
>JALSYJ010000133.1 GCA_027071965.1 Robiginitomaculum sp.
AATCAGTGGAATAACCGGGTTGGTTTTGGTTTCTGTTCGCAAATACCTAAATAGGCCCCAGTGTATTGCAATATCCATCAGCAGGTAAAATATTGCTCCGATCGAGGCGATGCGTGTTAGGTCAAACGAGATGGTCAAAGTGATAGCCAGCAATACGGTAAACACCAAAGCTGGATTGCTGACCCCTTTATAAAGCCTTGGCAATTGTTTCATGGTGCTGAGCATGGCCAGCATTCGGGACGCCGAAAACACGCTGGCAATCAAGCCGGAAACCGTAGCTATAATTGCCAGCAGAACCGTAAGTATCAAACCCCAATCGCCAAAAACCGGACGGGCAGCGGCGGCCAGTGCATAATTTTTGGCCGTAACAATCTCTTCAACGCTCAAGCTTGCCGATACTGATAAAGCCAACAGGGTATAAATCAGCGTGCAGATAACAATTGACCAGATTATAGAGCGCCCAAGGTTTTTATGCGGGTTTTTTATGTCATTGCCCTGATTGGTTATGGTGGTAAACCCCTTAAAGGCAAGGATTGCCAAAGCAAGTGCGGCAACAAAATTAAAACTGCCGCCTGATGCCACATCTGAAACAGATCGCCCCCAATTGCCGATATCAGGAAAGCCCGCAAAGGCCAGCCCGGCTAAAGCAAGTGTGGCAATTCCGGCTATTTTAACAATGGCGGTAAAATTTGCAGCTCTTTCAATAGTCTTGTTGCCGGAAATATTTATTAAATAGGCAATTATGATCAGAGCCACACCCAGCGCGGGCACAAGAAATGCTGTATTCTCAACATCAAACAGCCGCAAGCTATAAGCGCCGAATGTTCTGGCCACCAGACTTTCAGCAATTACCATAGATACGTACATCAGCAATGAAAAAGTGCCTGCCATTGTGCCGGGGCCATAGGCTTTGCGCAGGAACATTGCGATACCACCGGACGATGGGTAGGTATTTGAAAACTTCACATATGAATAAGCGCTAAATGAAACTACCATTGCTCCGGCAATAAAGGCCAGCGGAAACAGATCGCCTACCAATTCAGCAATTTGGCCCATCAGCACAAAAATACCTGCGCCGATCATTACCCCGGTTCCCAGGGATATTGATCCAATCAGGGACAGTTTGTTTGGCTCATCCTGTTTGATATTGTCTCCAGCGCATATGGTGGCTTGTCTTAAGGATTAGCCTAGTATTACCATTTTGCATTTGTCAATTAGGGTATAGAACTTGCATTGAATCTTGCGTTGAGCACTTTTTAATCATAAATAGCCATTGCATGGGGGGTATCATGAAATTATTGGCAAGTCTCGTAATTGGTCTGGTGACTATCAGTCATTTCGGCTTTTTGGCACTTGAAATGTTTTTTTGGACGAAGCCGGTGGGGATGGCCATATTTGGCTCAACGCCTGAATTTGCTGCTCAATCAGCAGTATTGGCAGCCAATCAGGGTCTTTATAACGGCTTTTTGGCCACAGGATTGTTGTGGGGATTGCTGGCTAGCCGGACGGACATAAAGGTTTTCTTTTTATCCTGCATAGTTGTGGCTGGAGTATTTGGTGGAATTACCGCAAGTGCTTCCATAGTGTTTGTGCAGGCTCTACCTGCAGCTCTTGCACTTGGGCTATTGTGGGGCGCACGCCGTGAACTAAACCATGCCATCGCATAAATAAAAAATATCCAATAATTAACTGGCGCTGGGAGCATGATCTGGCTACCTATGGGGATAAATGTCTTTTAGGGGTGTCTTATGAACAGGTTTCTTTTATCGAGCGTGGCGTTGGCGGGACTGGTTTTTGTTGCCGCCTGCACTGATCAAAAGTCAAATGTGGAAAACACAGGTGCGGAGCAGGACAAGACGGAAAGCTCCATGCTGCCAGATACAGCGATACAAAATCCGCTATTGGCACCATGGACGGGCCCCTATGGCGGGGTTCCGGCTTTTGATACGGTTAAACTAGAGGATCTAAAGCCAGCCCTTGAAATTGGCATGAAGCGTAATTTGGCTGAAATTGATGCCATTACTGCCAACCCGGATGCGCCCAGTTTTGAAAACACAATTGTGGCTTTGGAGCGTGCGGGGCGTGATTTGAATCGGGTGTTTAGGTATTGGGGCATTTGGAGCTCAAATATGTCATCGCCGGAATTTCGTAAAATTCAAGGCGAGATGGCCCCGGTTTTATCCGAGTTCAGCTCAAAAATCACCCAGAATGCTGCATTATTTGCACGGGTGAAGGCGGTTTATGAGGGCGAGGAGATGAAGACCTTGCGTCCTGATCAACAGCGTGTGGTATTGCTCAATTATGAAGGGTTTGCCCGCAATGGAGCCACATTAAACGAAGCCGACAAAGCAAGATATACCGCTATCAATTCGCGGCTTTCGGAATTACAAACCAAATTTAGCAATAATGTACTGGCTGATGAAGAAAAATACGTTACCTATATTTCGGCCGAACAATTAGGCGGATTGCCGGAAAGTTTCATCAAAGCCGCAGCAGTAGCGGCCAAGTCCCGCGGTCATGAGGGGCAATATGCAATCACCAATACCCGCTCGTCCATGTCCCCGTTCCTGACTTATTCAGATGAGCGTGATTTGCGGGAAACTGTGTGGCGTACCTATTATTCGCGTGGTGACAATGGTGATGCCAACGATAACAACGCTATAATTGCTGAAATTTTGCAATTGCGTGATGAGCGGGTAGGGCTACTTGGATATGATAATTATGCGTCATGGCGGCTGGAAAACCGCATGGCAAAAAGCCCTGAGCGGGCGCTTGCGCTAATGGAAGCCGTATGGCCTGCGGCATTGGCCCGGGTTGAAGAAGAAGTGGCAGACATGCAGGCAATCATCGATGCCGAGGGTGGAGATTTCAAAATTGCACCATGGGATTACCGCTATTATGCGGAAAAAGTCCGCAAGGCCAAATATGATCTGGATTCAGATGAGGTAAAGCAATATCTGCAATTGGATAATTTGCGCGATGCCCTGTTCTTTGTTGCCGATGAATTGTTTGGCTATGAGTTTAAGCCGGTTCCTGAAGGTTCTGTTCCGGTTTTTCACCCGGATGTTAAAGTCTGGGAAGTAACCATGAAGGATAGCGGTGAAGCTGTTGGTCTTTGGTATCTGGATCCATTTGCCAGACCGGGAAAACGCTCTGGCGCGTGGGCGACTACGTACCGTTCTTATGAGAATATCGACGGCAAACAAACGGTTCTGGGATCGAATAATTCCAATTTTGTTAAAGGTGCACCCGGCGAACCGGTTTTAATCTCATGGGATGATGCCAATACCCTGTTCCACGAGTTTGGCCATGCCTTGCATTTCTTTGCCTCCAAGGTCGATTATCCGACACTAAATGGCGGGGTTCGTGATTATACCGAGTTTCAGTCGCAATTACTTGAACGCTGGCTTTCTACTGATGCGGTAATTGATAAATTTTTGATACATCATGAAACCAATGAGCCAATACCAGCAGAACTGGTTGCCAAAATCAAAGCGGCGGCCACCTTCAATCAGGGCTTTTCCACTACTGAATATTTGGCGTCGGCCTTGGTTGATATGCGCTATCATACTGTTGATCCAACCGGTATTGACCCTGATAAGTTTGAGCGTGAGACCTTGGCTGATCTGGGAATGCCAGAAGAAATACCAATGCGTCATCGCTCGACCCAGTTTGGGCATATATTCTCTGGCGAGGGTTATTCAGCCGGGTATTATGGGTATATGTGGGCTGATGTGCTAACAGCAGATGCTG
>JALSYJ010000134.1 GCA_027071965.1 Robiginitomaculum sp.
ATCAACTGGATTTGGCATTTGCTTCGGCCTTTGCTTGTTCCCGTTTCCGGTATCAAAATCTCTCGCAAAATTCGCACGCTGAACTTGTTTAGCAAAAATTTGCAAAAATGTCGACTCAGGAACAACACATGCTCCAACATTCTTACAGCCTTACAGTTTAGCGGCAAATTGCATTCGGCAGACTGCTAACACCAAGACGAGCCACAAAACAAGAGGCAAATACCTGTACTTTCTGTAATATGTGACACGCAATGCTTGCGGCAGGCCAGAATCAATAGCTGCGCTGGTGCCATGGGTAGCTTGTGAAACAAAACGCCCCATTGGATCAATTACGCCAGAGACACCGGAACTTGCAGAGCGTACCATCGGAACCCCCTCCTCAATAGCCCGAAACTGTGCCTGCTGAACGTGCTGCAATGGGCCGGTTGTTGGCCCAAACCACGAATCATTGGTTACATTCACAATCCATTGCGGACGATTTTCTCCTCCGGGGGTGAAGCCGGAAAATATTGATTCATAGCAAATCTGCGGACTGACTAATGGCGCATTGGGTATTTGCGTAGTGATTGCCTCAGGCCCCGGGGTAAACCCGCCACCCAAAGGGGTGAGCGCCTTAATCCCGGTTGCTGCCAGTTGGCGGCCAAATGGCAAATATTCTCCAAAAGGGGTAAGATGGCTCTTATCATAAACCATCTCCAAAGTTGGAATTCCACGAACAAAAGAAAAAGCAATCAGGGAATTGCGATATAGAATCTGCTGATCTTCCGTGGCTTCTCTGCGTGTGACACCGGCTAATAATACCGGGCCGTCGGCAAACCGCTCTGCCAATTGCTCCATCACATCGGGGCGCTCCAATAACAATAATGGCAAAGCACCTTCCGGCCAGACCAAATGGGTTATGCTTGACAGTCCCGGTGACGATGACAGATCCAGATATTTATCGATGACTTTTTGCTCATTAGCCACGTTCCATTTTTCTGATTGGTCAATCTGCGCCTGAATCACTCGCAATTTGACACCTGGAACCATTGCGTTACTGGCATTGGATAATCTGACGTAACCAAAGACAAAAGCACCAAGGAACAATAGTATCGCAAGCACAGAAGGAAGAGTTCGCCACAAAAGACTTCCCCGACTCCAAGTCAGGGCTGCTGGAGCAGAAAATGCAAACAGGGTCAACAGGCCAAGCCCCCACACCCCAAGCACAGAAGCCAATTGCGATATTTCAGCTCCCGCCGGCCAAATCAGGCCGGGAGTATTCCACGGCAGGCCGGTAAACAAATGCCCGCGCAACCATTCCGCGGCAAAAAAACAACTGGTAAACAACAAAACCCGCCATGGCTGTTGTGACCAAAAACGCATAGCAACAGCACCTGCCAGCATCCAGAACAGCGCCAAGCCACCAGCCAATAACAAAAGAGCAAACGGAATAAGGGGAATATAGGAGGATCCGCGCTCAATAAACGCATAAGCGATCCAATACATTCCAGCTAAAAACTGGCCAACGCCAAACAGCCAGCTAACCCACATGCCGTTTCGTACGGGACGATCAGTTTTTGCCGCGCCATCAAGCAAGCAGACCAAAGCAGTAATTGCAATCAGTGAAGCCGGCCAGAAATAAAATGGTGCCTGCCCGCCGACGTAAACAACCCCAAAAATAAAGGCTATTAAACGCGCAGCCCACGGGTGCCGCGTTCTAATCCAATAGGCAGGACGATACAGGCCCAACCTTATCCAGCTCTGTATACTACTGCCCACGGCAACACTCATCAGCTCACACTTGAGCCGTTAGGTGCCTGCCTGCGAACCTTCAAGCTTAGGATACGCCGGGGATCAGCCCGTGTAACTTCAAATTCAAAACCGGAATTGTGAGTAATCACTTCACCGGTTATCGGAACCCGATCAGCTATAGTAAACACCAGGCCGCCAAGGGTTTCCACCTCATCATCGGTATCATTCAAAAACCGAACCCCCGTTGCCTTTTCCAGCTCATCAATCGAGACCCTGGCATTTGCCTCCCAGCAATCCGCGCCGGTTTTTCGTAAAATTACCGTATCTTCATCATGCTCGTCTTCGATATTTCCAACGATCTGTTCGATCAGATCTTCCAGTGTAACCAGACCGTCTGTGCCACCATATTCATCAACTACCAGAGCCATATGAACCCGGGTTTTTTGCATGCGCACCAATAAATCATCTGCATTCATTGAAGGCGGCACAAATAACACCTCGCGTAAAATACTGCGCAAGGTTTCAGGCCCCGGCACCGTAGTTTTTTCTTGTTTTGGCAGCAGGGCTGGCAATAAATCCTTAATATGCACCATGCCTACCGGGTCATCCAGACTTTCACGATATACAGGCAAGCGCGAATGACCGGCCTCTACAAAAGCCTGACCTAATTCCTCAAGGCTGATTTGCATATCCACGGCCTTAATATCAGCCCGGGGAACCATAATGTCCTCTATGCGCAAATGATCAAAGGCGAGCGCCTTGTCAACCAGTTCCTGCGCCGCCTCATCCAGAACCGGCATCTCTTTTGGCAACAGCCCAATATTCTGTAAGACCTTCTGTCGCCATTTTATTGGTTGCTCATCCGTCATGCTTGTTCACCTCCCCACGGGTCTCTGCATCCGGCATAACATAAAATCTTAGTCTCCAAAGCTTCCATTTCCAGCGCTGGTTCGCTCTTTTCATGATCAAAGCCGTACAAGTGCAAGGCTCCATGTACAAACAAATGGCACAAATGATCGGTAAGTGAAATACCCCTGTCCACAGACTCACGGTGACAGGTCTCAAAGCCAAGGGCAATATCACCCAGCGGAGCGGGCGCCGGCCCTGCCGAACCAAATGACAATACATTGGTCGGAGCTGACTTATTACGATAGGCTTGATTCAAGGCTTGCATTTTTTCATCATTTGTCAACAAGACAGAAATGGTTTGTTTGCGGTAAGACGGCAAAACCTGCCACAGAGCCTGCAGGCAGGTTTGCAATAATGACTTGATATTTGCAACTTCCCGCGACCATTGTTCACATTCCACGTAAAGCTCAATTTCCCCGTTATCCTCCATATTCATCTAATTGCCTTATCTTCATCATAGGCTTTGATGATACGGGCAACGAGAGGGTGGCGAACAACATCATTTGCTGTAAACCTGTTACAGGACACACCTTCAACATTTTCCAAAATTCCAAGGGCATGCGACAGGCCAGAAGTTATGCCTGCCGGCAAATCAGACTGATCCGGGTCTCCTGCCACTACCATGGTACCGCCGTCACCAAGCCGGGTTAACACCATTTGCATTTGACCAATAGTTGCGTTTTGCGCTTCATCAAGCACAATATAAGCATCAGAGAATGTCCGCCCGCGCATGAATGCCAACGGCGCAATCTGTATTTTTTCCTGCTCACGCATCCGGTTTAGCTGCTCCACCCCCAAAGTCTGGTAAAAAGCGTCCCAGATCGGCATCATGTACGGATCAACCTTTTCCTCAAGGTCTCCTGGCAGAAAGCCGAGCCGCTCCCCGGCCTCCAGCGCGGGCCGGGCAACCACCATTTGTTTTACCCGCTTGGCCAAAAGCAGGCTGACCCCATAGGCAATAGCTAGAAATGTTTTTCCGGTTCCTGCCGGGCCAGCACCAAAAACCAGATCAAAATCCGGATCTTTTAGGGCGTGCATGTATTTTTGCTGCGCTGGATTTCGTGCAA
>JALSYJ010000135.1 GCA_027071965.1 Robiginitomaculum sp.
GCATGCCATTTTGTCCAGCAGTGGTTGGATCTGTCGTTGCTGGAAATCCATTGCCAACAACGCTATATACATAATCATAGGCCCGGCCTAAGGGGTCAAAAGCAGCCTGCATGCGCCCCTGAGGGTCGTACCACATGGTAATGGTGCGGCCAAAACTGTCCTGAACCTGCGAATTATTGCCATTTGCATCATATGTAAAATCAATTTGATAGCCATCTGGCTCTCGCATCCACAATATCCGGCCATCAGTGTCAAAAAATTCTACTCGCCCGGTATGGGTGGTGTATTCCCAGCCGTTTGCCAGTTTAACCAATGAGGCATTTAGCCCCTTTCGCGTATAAGCCCATTGGCCAGTGCTGCGTTTCCAGTAAGCCAGTCGAAAAACACCACCGGTTCGCCGAAATGCTGTCGATGCGCCCTCACCATCGACAATCTCAACAATATACTGACTGGAAAAACTGCCAGGAGAGATCAAATTGCGATCGAAATTGGTGCGTCAGCCATAGCCAAGGCGCGATGAACGTGTAGATGCAGAATTATAGGTGCGGATCAGGCCAAAATTGTGAGAACCATAGGCCATAAAGTCAACAACCGTTTCAACTTTTGCTCCATTGAGCAGATCAATCGGGTTGCCGGCTGTGTTCTGGTTTACTCCGCTGCTTTCCTGACCCTGATTTGGTGATGAAGGACACTGTTGCACAAAGCTGGTATTGCCGCATCCCCCGGCTAGGGACGAATTTGCACGTTGTCCTGTCGGGCAGACAATATCACCGCCTGAAAACAAGTCAGGTATGCCGCCGTTTTTCTTTTTCCATGTGCAGCGAACACCAACAATTTCCATCGTCCCCAGATGCACGCTGTCCTTGGCCGATGATAGTTCGTAATCGGCCACGGCCCACGGATAGATATCGTTAAAGTCAATTGTACAGGCATCAATACGACCGCCAGCAGGGATGTGATTGCCAGAGGATCGCCATTCGGCTTGGGCTGGATTTACCAGTATAAATAGCAAGGCTATAACGAAAGGAATTCGCGCCAATGCGAATTTTGCCTGTATGTATTTTGTTTTAACCATAGGACTGCTTCCTTCCAAATAGGCGCAACCGAATCGCTGACAATTCTAGGTTGTTGTTTTTGAGGAAATCAAGGGTGGTAATTTATGGAAGCTGCTTCGTAGAACTATTTTAAGTTTTATCGATTAGGGTTTTGTCTAATTCTCGGCTCGCCTTTCAAAATATGATGATCTGGAGACAAAATGGAACTGATCAATAACTGGACCGACGAAAACCGTGCCAATTATGGTAAGCAGATCATGGCCGTGCAGCACTCATTGGAGGCAACAGGACTGTTCAGTGATGATGCTCTGGCTACTATGCTGGATCGTCATCCACGGCATTTAGTGGATGTTTTAGCTTTACCTGCCGATGGCAGATTTCAGGAGTATCAGGATCAGCACCTAACAGTGGATTTCGGTGATGCCAGCGGTAAAACGCTGGTTGATGCGGCACAATCCGGAGATATCTGGATCAATGTTCGTGAGGCGATGAATACCCACCCGGAATATATTGAGGTGCTGGATCAGTTGCATGACGAATTAGAGGATAAAGCTGGAAAGAATAAGGGTCGCCGCAATTGTCGAGGTGGCATTTTACTGTCGTCGCCAACGGCCAGAACCCCATATCACAGTGATCCTACCATCACGCATTTATGGCATATTCGCGGGCATAAGCGGGTATGGGTTTATCCGTTAACCCAGAAGTTTTTATCGGATGAGGCATTTGAGGCCATTGTAATTGGAGAGATGAATGAAGATGTCCCATATTCTCCATCCTTGGATGAAAGCGCCGGGGTGTATGACTTATATGGTGGTGAAATGGTGTCATGGCCGCATCGTTCTCCGCACCGGGTGGAGAACCAGACTTATTGCGTATCTATGGTCATGGAGTTTTCAACCCCGCAAAGTGCCTTTATCAATGGCGGTATGATGACCAATGGCCTGTTACGCAGGAAGTTTGGCATGAACCCCAGTTGGGAAAATGCCGGACAGTTTGAACGGGTTCTAAAATCAGCTACAGGGCGCATTCTGGGCAAGCTGGGATTACATCGCTCATATAAGCGAAAGGACATGGTCTTGTTCAAGCTGGATGAGAACGCACCAGGGTTTATTCAGGCTGTTACCCCTTATGAACGAGCCTTTTAGGGCAGGGGTTTTTCAGGAATAGCAGTCTCTTCTTTTTCTTGTTCTTTCCACTTGGATATGATCTGCATATGGTCGTCTTTTGCAGACAGTGCCTTGATTTTTTTTACTGGGCAGCGGTCGGAGCCTGTTCTTACATATTCATTAAAAGGTGGGCATACCAATGAATTTGCAAAACTTGTGGTTAGACCATTGGTGAATCTCAGATCACTACACTGGCGCCGGAACGATACAAGATATTTGCGGCTTGCAGTGCGGCCGTTTAATAGTAAGTATTCGTTATCAATATACTGAAATCCAGTGATATCATAGACTCGAAAACATGATTTCTTTTTTTCTTCGGCCATTGCCGAGGGTGAGGTAAGGAAAGTAAGGGCAAGGGCTAAACTGGCGGCAGTCATTAGGACGCGCATAGTTGTTTCTCCAAAATTTTGCCCTCAGCAAGGCTAGTAAAGTATAAATACGTTGATTCTGCAATAGTATTTTGCCTGATCTTATGGCTCGGGCCTCTAGCATTGGATTAACCGCCGGTTAGCTGATGCGGTTTAAGAAGGGTGAAGGGTAGTCAGATCAAACAGGTAAACAGCTCCGCATGACCGAAATATCTTCCGCACGTGATTTTCAGATTTTGACCAAAACCTTTGCAAGGGCAGCTACTGATACAGGGGTATCTTTTGATTTTCTGGTAAAGACTGCCGCCCGCGAAAGCGGATTTCGCTCCGAGGCCAAAGCAGCAGGTTCTTCTGCTGCCGGCATGTTTCAGTTTATTGAGCAAACATGGCTGGCAATGGTGTCTCGTTACGGAGCCGCGCAGGGCTTGGGCACTGAGGCATCGGCAATTACCAGAGATGAAAGCGGGCGGTATGCAGTTAAGAACTCTGCGCTGAAGGGCCAGATACTGAATTTACGCCATGACCCCAAAATTGCTACCAATATGGCGGCACAGCTTACTTTGGAGAACACCAAAGTCCTGCGGTCAAAATTAGGCCGCGCGCCCACAAATGGTGAGTTATATGCAGCTCATTTTATGGGCGCTGCAAGTGCAGGGGACTTGTTGCAGGCAGCCAGACAGACACCATCTATGGATGCCACAAAGCTGTTCCCCAAACAGGCGGCGGCAAATCCTGCAATTTTTTCAACGCCTTCTGGTAGGACTCGTACTGTTGCCGAAGTCGCAAACAATTTGATGAAGGCTCATTCTACGGTGCCGAAAGCTGGTGTGGATAGCACAACAAATCAGCAATCACAGCCCGTGGCCACTGTGCTTTCAGGATTGGCGCATTCTTCTATTCTGGAGCTGTCGCCAATGGTTATCCGGCTGTTATCAGAGCTTTCTGCACCCGGGCCCACTGATAGGCCTTTGAATAAATAAATGAAAATTGCAACCTTCCGTTAAGCATAATCCTTCACATTTGAGATTAGTTCGAATCTGATTTTTAAGTGGAGAGGCAAATGGCGATCGCCGCAATGCGAGCAAAGCTGACCGAAAGCGATATTCAG
>JALSYJ010000136.1 GCA_027071965.1 Robiginitomaculum sp.
AGCCGGGGCGGCCGACAGACCGTTTTGCAATAAAACCGCCAATACCCGGCAAAATCGGGCAGCAAGCATGGTTTTGGCAACGGGGGCGATTATCGGAATTTTATGCACGGTACGATACAGGCGCAAACGTGAGCTTTCCCGGCGCAGCCAAAGACCCAGTAAAAACCCAATTGCAATGAAAATTATCAGGATCGGTGGCCCCCAAAGTCCAAGTCCATTTGATAGATTAAACACAAATTGTGTAAATGCCGGAGGCGTTGCCTGCATATCGATGAATATTTTTTCAAAAACGGGTACAATAAATACCAAAATACCTATAACAGCCAATGCCGAAAAGATTAACAATATCAACGGGTACAACAAGGAGCCGCGAATATCGGACTCAAATTTTTGCCGTTTTTCATGCCAGTCAGCCAGATCAGCCAGAGCTTCGGCCAATGAGCTGGAAGCTTCTCCGGACTCGGCAATCTGGGGAAATGGAGGAGGAAAAAAGTCGGGCATATTGGAAAACGCCTGACTAAGGGAATTACCGGCCCGCACCTGTGCCAACAGGTCTTTTGCCACCTGTCCTGTCATGGATGCATCTGAAAATTTTTCCAGCGAAACCAAGGCTCTTTCCACTGATAAACCAGCGCTAATTAAAGCGGATAATTCGCGAATAAGACGGGTTGCGGCAATGCTGGCACCGCGAATTTTTTTTCTTGTGGGTTCTTTGCCGGGGCTAATGGCTACGGGTGTAAAGCCAAGGGCGCGGGTTTGGCGAGCGGCCAAGACTTCACTTTCGGCGGTTATGAAAATTTCTTCTACTGCTCCATCAGCGCGCACAGCCTGTACCTTCCAGTGTTTCATCAATCCAGCTCAATCCTGTGTCCCAGCACCCGCCATAATTCCTCCCCATCGGTTTGTCCGGCTTTTAATCTAGCTTTGGCATCATCGTGCAATGAAGCAAATCCTGCATTTGCAGCAGCTCGTGCAAATTCCGGGGCAGCGGCACCGGTACGTATCAAGCTTAATAAATCTTCCCTCATGTCTATCATCTCAAACAGGCCGGAGCGCCCACAATACCCAGTACCGTTACAATTGGAGCATTTGAGCTTTTGTGGTTCGGCTCCTTTGCACACGGTGCAGACCAGTCGAACCAGACGCTGTGCAATTACCAGCTTTAGTGTTGATCGTAACAGGGCAGGATCCACCCCCATATCGACCAGTCGTGCCGGTGCTGAGGCTGCGGTATTTGCATGCAATGTTGCCAGTACCAAATGCCCGGTCAAGGCGGCATTAACTGCGATTTCTGCTGTTTCTGCATCACGTAACTCACCAACCACTATCACATCCGGGTCATGGCGCAATACAGAGCGTAAGGCATTGGCAAAGCTAAGGCCAATGGCTGAATTAACAGCGATCTGGGTAACTCCGTCGATCTGATATTCTACAGGATCCTCAATGGATATGACTTTTTTGCCCGGTTGATTTAACTGTCCTACGGCTCCTGCCAAAGTTGTGGTTTTACCGCCGCCGGTCGGGCCGACAACCAAAATAAGCCCATAGGGTTCAGCCAGCCGGTTTAATAATAATTCCTCATTTTCCGGTGACAGGCCCAGATCATGTAAAGACACGTCCGTATCACGGTCTTCGAGTAAGCGTATGACCACACTTTCACCGTGAACATTGGGCGAAGTGGCCACACGAAGATCAAGGGATTGCCCGTCAATGGTGACTCTTGCCCGCCCGTCCTGTGGTCGTCTGCGCTCGGCTATGTCCAGGCCGGCAATAATTTTAACCCGCGACACCATAAGTTTGGCCATATTAAGTGCCGGAGCGTCAGTTTCATGTAACACACCGTCAATACGAAAGCGAATTCGAAGATGTTCCCGAAACGGCTCAATATGAATATCTGACGCACGGGCGCGGGCAGCCTTGGCAATTACATCATTGACCAGACGAACTACCGGTGCTTCAGAGGCCATGTCCCGTAAATGATCTGCATCAGAATCAGAGGCCAGTATCTCGTTTGTACGATCATCGTGCTTGTCGATCTTGCCAAAATACCGAACCAGAGCGCTCTCGATATCACCAAGGCTGGCAATACAAACCTCAATATTCTTCATCGTAGTCATGGCAATGCCGTCAATGACGGCCTTATTATCAGGATCTGCCATTGCTATGCGAATATTTTCACCGCAATCGTCCACCGGGCATGCCTGATTTGCCTGTAGGAAATTACGCGGCAACATACCATCAAGCGGATCGGTTTCACAAAAGTCAGACAGGCTGACTAATGGCAATTTGTGTGCCAAAGCCAGCTTTTGCGCCAGAGCTTCGTCGCTTAACAGCCCAAGGCGACGTATGATTGTCACCGCAGATTCGCCAGTGGATATAACGGCAGCACGAATACGAGCCAGATCAGCTGATTTTAATCCGGTCTGGTTCAGCCAGTCATTATCGGTAATATCAACATCGGTAAAATCAGCGCCAGCCTCGGTCATCACATAAACCTTCCTCGCATCACGGTTTCCAGATGATCATTAATAAGCTCGATGTCATATTCTGAGGATGATCTTACCAATTGCGCCCATTTATACAAGGAAGGCAAATTCATCGGATTGCCCTGCAGCACTTCGCGCTTGATAAACGGATAGCCCGACAAGATCAGTTGATCCCAGAAAAAATGGGACGCATTTAATGGGCTTCCATTTTCTGCATGTTCAAAAATTTGCTGCAGTACCGCTTTGTGTTTTGGAGAAAGTTTTTCATCTTCCAGAACTTTTGCATCGCCAACTGATTCAATAAAATCTGCTAATTGATCACGATAACGAAACAAGGATCTGCATCGCAAACCGGATTTGCGGGCTTCACGGCTCAATCCTATTTCGTGCTTGCGGATTACCCATGACTTTGATGGCACATGCACATAGTTTTGCCAGCGCTCAGCAAAAAATGGATGGCTAATGGCTGATTTGTGAAACAGTAAAAAATAACTTTGCAAATGATATTTTGTATCCCAGCTATCGGTCATAGCCCATATATCAGCTTGTTCCGCCGGCATCTTGTCCAATAACGGGCTTAAGGGAAACAGCGGGCCATAAACACTGTCATTGCATAACAATATGCTGTTGATATCATCAAGGTTTCCTAATGACTTTATCCCGTCAGCATATGCGCCAAAGTCATAGCCTTTATTGTGCCGCCATAAGACCTCATCCACATGGCCCTGTAATTTATCTCGTTCTGCTTGCGGGAATTTTGGAGAATTGCTGACGAAAATTATCCGTCGTTTGGCCTTGGCCAAAGCCGATAAATATTCCAGTACAAAGCCGTGAACAAAGCCATTCTTGTCAAAGTGTACAAAAATTGCTATGTCCTTGCTGTTGGTTGCTTGTGTGCCTTTCCAGGTTTCTTTTATCCAGGATTTGCGCCCAAAGAGCTTAGCCCAGACAAATTTCGCATACTGGGTCACATAATCAGAGCGTTCCCGTTCGCCAACAAACAACATCCACACTCTGCGAGCCAGCGCCCGTAATCGTTTTATCATGTCCTGATTTTACCTCTGATTTCAGCATCCAGTTCATCGCGCCTTGATGATAATATTGATGTTATCGTCCGGTTTTCATCATCAAACAGGCGATTTGCAACCTGTTTGGCCTGGGCGCTCTTTCCTGAACGGGCAAGGGATAATGACTGGTGAAACAG
>JALSYJ010000137.1 GCA_027071965.1 Robiginitomaculum sp.
GTTTTTAGCTCTGGGATCCCTGTGCGCCCAAAAACCATTAGATGAAACTCCGCAAGACAGCGCCTTTTGCGAGATTATGTTTTTGCTCAACAAGGACGCTTCCAAAGACGCTCGTCAGCAAGTTGCCAATTTGCTGTGCGAGAAAAACTGGTCGCCTCGAAGTCTGGTATTGGCATGGGCTGTTGATGAGGTTCCTGTGGCCAACCCGGTTTTGCTTAAAAGCCCGGTGCTAACTGATGATGATTTGGTTACTGTTGCTAAAAGCAGCAGCCTCTTCCATCGTATTGCTATTGCCGATCGTCCAGAAATTACCGAAAAAATTACCAGCACTTTGGCTCACTTTAATGAACCGGAAGTATTGATTGCCATGACCGGCAACACTACGGCCACCATGACTATGGAAACCTTTGCCTCTTGTGTACGAGTATCCAGACGTCATGATGATTTGCGCCTGAAACTTGCCGACCGCAGCGACCTGCCACGAAGCCTGATCCCCTCTTTGTTTGCCTATTCCAGCACCGAGGAAAGAAAAAAAATTGCGATAAATTTCAATGTGGATGTAGAAAAATTCTCAGACATAGTAAGACAGGCTGTTCTTGCAAAATCAGTGTCAGCAGATGATGCCACCATATATGGAACCAGAGAACTTGAAATTGCCCGGCTTGTGTCCAAGCTGTCCAAAGCCGAAAAACTAACTCCGGCATTTGTTATTCGTGCTGCATCCGAAAACAAAATTCCATTGTTTGAGCATGCCATTTGCTCGTTGGCGGACATACCTTTGGAGCAGTTTCGCTCAGCGCTTTCACGCAGTCCGACAATGACCCTTGCTTTGGCCTGTCATGCTGCCCGTCTGGAGCGGGCAACATTTCCATCACTGCACCGTAATTTGCAGGCACGGGGTTATTTTACCGAGCCGTTAACCGAAGATATTGCGACCAAAGCAGCACAGGCATTTTCCAGCCATTCGCCAGCCGGTGCAGCGGTAGCTTTACGCCTGTTAGCCAGCAACAATACTTGACATATGGCGCAGGAAGCTGTGACTGCACACAATGACTGTTGCAAACTCCAGATTTAACTCAATAGCCATTGTGGCCTCAGCAAACCCAAAAGCGCAAGATGGCTATCATGCGCTGCTAAATGCCTGCGCCGATCATATTTCAGACGATCCTGATGTAATTGTAGCCTTGGGCGGAGATGGGTTTATGCTCGAAGTCCTGCACAAACAAATCGGTTGTTCAATTCCAGTATTTGGTATGAATCGCGGCTCTATCGGGTTTTTGATGAATGACTTTCATGTTGATGATCTATTGGCACGATTAAACGCCAGTGAACCTGCCATTATCCGTCCCCTTCGCATGATTGGTGAAACTGTTGATGGTGTGCAGTTTGATGAACTTGCAATCAATGAAGTATCCTTGTTCAGGCAATTCCATCAGGCCGCAAAAATCAGCATTTCCGTAGATGGCAAACCCAGAATGAGCGAATTGATAGCTGATGGTATCCTTGTTTGTACTCCAACCGGCAGTACCGCCTATAATTTATCGGCCCATGGCACCATTATTCCCCTGGATGCGCGGGTGCTGGCTCTAACCCCGATCAGCGCATTTCGACCACGCAGATGGCGCGGAGCATTACTCAATCACCAAAGCGTGGTGCGCTTTGATGTTATTGAGCCTGAAAAAAGGAGGGTAAGTGCGGTTGCTGATAACAGGGAAATACGCAATGTAAAATTTGTAGAAGTAAGAGAGAGCAAATCCATCAAACTTACCATGCTGT
Source organism: Robiginitomaculum sp. (assembly GCA_027071965.1). GTDB lineage: Bacteria > Pseudomonadota > Alphaproteobacteria > Caulobacterales > Maricaulaceae > Robiginitomaculum_B. The sequence goes on from JALSYJ010000137.1 coordinate 1,777, forward strand.
TTGACAAGGGACGGGCGCTGGATGAGAGAATTGCCCTGGAACAATTCAGCACGTAGAAAACAGCGGATTAAATCAATAGTGGTTAGATCCTATCATTAAAAAACAAGGAACAGCGCAACCGCCATTATTGTACCGATCACCGGAATTACCACGGTTAATGCTGCAACCGGGCCATATGCGTCCTTGTGGGTTTCGCCGCAAATCGCCCGGATAGTGGTCACCACATAACCATTGTGCGGCAGGCTGTCCAAGGCACCCGAAGCAATGGCAATCACCCGATGCAGGCTTTCCGGATCCACTGGGTGTTCAGCACCCTCACCCACATAATGCGGAGCCAATAAGGGAAGGGCAATTGTTTGCCCTCCAGAGGCCGAACCTGTTAAGCCGCAAATCACACTTACCGCGATTGCTGCGGCAACCAATGGGCTTACCGGAAGATCGGTCACGGCATTTAACGCCAGATCAAAGGCTGGGGATGCCTTGGCCACAGCGCCAAAACCCACAACCGCCGCCGTATTGGCAACGGCAATTATTGCACCCACGCCCCCGGCGGTAAATGCTGCCCCCAACCTGAGAAGTTTTGCGTAATGAATGGCCATAAGAACCAAAACACCCGCCAATAATGCAACCACCAGTGCGTCCAGCCCCCAATCCCTAAAATAAAAAGCCGTAGCCTGCACCACAAACAGCGGCATCACACAAAGCAACGGGTTGGGCAGATTATCCATAGACCTGATTTCATTATCATCGTCACGAGCATGGAACCTCTCGCCTCTCGCTTTGGCCTTTGCCAACATTCTGGCCAGCCAGACAAAACCCAGTGCCGCCATTACTAGGGCCACTGGCAGGCTGACCTGCCAGCCTGCCATATAGGTGGTTCCCAAATACTCGGTTGGAATAATATTCTGTATTTCCGGAGAACCCGCCGAGGTCATGGTGAATGTTACCGAACCAAAAGCAATTGATCCGGGAATAAACCTTCTGGGCAGATCTGCTTGTCTGAAAAGGCTGACCGCCATTGGATAGACCGAGAATGCCACAATAAATACGCTTACCCCACCATAGGTCAACAAGGCGCAGGCTGTAACCACCGCGGTACTGGCATAGCGAATACCAAATTTTTGCACTACCCAGTGAGCCACACTGTCCGCAGAACCGGTATCCTCCATCAACTTGCCAAAAACAGCGCCGAGCAGGAAAACTATGAAAAACTTGCTCACAAAGCCGGTAAATCCGGACATATAGGTACTGGTAAAGTCTTCTGCTCCGGCACTGGCCGTGGCCGGCAATAATGCTATCCCGGCGCTAATTGCAACAATGATCGCGCACAAGGGAGCCGCGATCAAAATACTCCAGCCGCGCATGGCCATCACCACCAGCAAGGCAAGGCTTGCTATTAGACCGATCATTGCCAGCATGAAAGTCCCCTAATACATACATGAGCTTAAAGCGTAGCCTAAGGCCAAAATTTAGTCTTGGGCAATAGCTGCTATTGCTCTGTTTTCCAACTCATCCAGCAAAAGAAATAATTGATCAATTTCGGAGCTGCTTAAGCCCTGTAACAGCACCTTTTCCTGCTCCAGAGCCAAAGGAGCAATCTCATCGTGAATGTCCCTGCCGGTTTTGGTCAGTTTCAAAATCTGCTCCCGGCGGTCTTTTGGTGAAGTGCTGCGCACAACCAGACCGCGCTTGAGCAGGCCGGAGACAGCCCTGCTTACGGTCATTTTATCCATTGCCGCCTGCATTGCCACCTGTTGCGCTGTTCTTGCGCCGCCAGCCCCCAGCATTGCAATAACCCGCCACTGCCATATACTTAAACCAAAGCGATCCCGATATAGACTGGCGATTAAATTACTGACCTGATTGGAAACCACAGACAGCCTGTATGGCAGATATTCTGCC
>JALSYJ010000138.1 GCA_027071965.1 Robiginitomaculum sp.
TTTCCTGAATATGAGCGCAATGCTTTGATGAGTATTCGAGAGCTGATTTTTACGACAGCCAAAAAAACCAAAGGCGTTGGAAGACTGTTTGAAACCTTAAAGTGGAATCAGCCTGCATACTTAACGCCAGATACCATGGCCGGCTCAACAATCCGGCTTGGAGTGCCAAAAACCGGTGGTTTTGCAATTTATGCGCACTGCCAAACTACTATTATTTCAGACTTCAAAAGCATATTTCCAGATCAATTTGATTATGATGGTAATCGCGCCATACATTTTCGGTCAAAAGAAGCCTTGCCAATGGTGCCATTGGAAATGTTGATAGGAAGCGCACTTACCTATCATCTTTGATCTTACAGTAATACTTCTTAAAAGCAAAACAGCACTTCACCCGTTCATTAAACAGTGCGAATGGCGCTCGGATTGTTGCCCGGTTGTCAATCCCAGTAAAATCCCGCGCTAAAAATAGCCCAAGGCAATGGGATAGAAATATCCAGGACAATGCTTGATATTGTAAACCCAATGCTCAATCATCCCAAAGTCGTTATTCCGGACTTGATCCGGAGTCCATCCTTGCAATTGGTAGTGTTAAGGGTGTTGGTAATACACCTCGATGATTGATATTAGCTTGGCTCCCGCGCATTAACATCGGTGGATGGACTTACGGCTCCTAGCACGTAAGTGACGAACATTATGGAAATATAAAAGCGCTCAACTAACCGCTAGGCGATAGGAGATTAAAAGACTCCTCAAGCAGCGAAGCGATAGGACACAAAAAACTTCCCACTTTTGCTTGCAAATGCTCTAGCCAAAGCTATGGATAATTGCCTGACAATGCATTTTCAACAATTTTGGGCGTAAGCACTTGCGGCAGGATTTGCGGCTGCTCACGTCTGGGATGATAAACCAGATAAAGCGGCACTCCCACCCGGCCAAATTTAGCCAGCTCTGCGGTAATAGTGTCATCACGACTGGTCCAGTCCGCCACCAGCAGTACAGCATTGTTTTGCTCAAATATTTTTGCCATGCGCTTCCCGGAAATCGAAGTGCGCTCGTTAACCTGACAAGTTATGCACCAGTCTGCAGTAAAATCTACAAATACGACCTTGTTCTGTTCGCGCAATTGCTGCACCGCCTGCGGTGACCAAGTCTTTGGTTGTAATTCGGAATTATCTCTGGTGCTTAAAATATTGGTCAACATCAAAACTGCGACAAGGGCAGCGATGATGGCTGCAGCTTTTCCAAGGCGTTTTCCCTTCCACGCCCAAAACGAAAATCCGATCAGTAAAAATACGATTAGCATGGCAGTGGTAGCAAATGGCCCGGCCAGACCACTTAGCACCCATACCAGCCACAAGGCGGCGCCAAACATCGGAAATGCCATCAACTGATGAAAGCGCTGCATCCAGGGGCCGGGTTTTGGCAATGCTTTAAGCAGTCCCGGCTTAAAACTAAGCAAAGTAAACGGAGCCGCAAATCCAAGACCCAGGAATAAGAACACCAACAGGGAAACCGGAGCGCTTTGGGTTAGGGTGTAACCCAGTGCCCAGCCCATGGCCGGCGCCGTACAGGGCGAGGCAACAATTACCGCCAATACTCCAGTAAAAAACGCGCCGGTATCACCCTTGCCTTCGGTCAGTGTTTCACCAATGCCCATCCAGTTACCTGCAATTGAAAACACCCCAAGCAGGTTAAGGCCAATGACAAAGAACAAGACAGAGATAGCTGCAACAAAGGGGGCGTTTTGCAACTGAAAGCCCCAGCCTATTTGTTGCCCGGCAGCTTTTAAGGCCAGCAATAATCCGCCTAGCGCCAAAAATGAAATAAGCACACCAATGAGGAACAATATGCCGTGACGACGGATAACAGGGGCTTGCGAGTGAACGGCAGAGACAAAACTCATAACCTTCATCGACAAAACCGGGAATACACACGGCATCAGGTTCAGCAATACACCGCCAATAAAGGCAAAGGCCAAAGCCAATAACAATCCACTGATGTCTGATTGTTCATTGTCATTTGCCACCGGGTTTTTGTTAAAACCACTGCCGGCAGGAAGAAAATCCTTTTGCAGGGAAATCTGCCAGGCTGTTGCTGATTTGCCCTTGCCGATTACCAATACCCCGTCCACGGCTTCCAGCGTCCCGCGTTTTGCGCGAAAGCCAGGTTCACTCCACAGGGTAAAGCCCTGATCGCCAAAACTGGCTATTTGCGCAACGCTGTGTTTAACGGCCCCCGTATCAATGGGAAAGAACCAGATATTTTCCCTGTCGGCTTTTGCAGAGCTTACCAATGGCCCGGCAAAACTAAAGAGGATCTGTTCGCCCTTTATGGTATATCCGCCCGTGATCTGATCGGATGATACAGGTTTTGGTAGTTTAAGAAGTGCTGTTTGAATTCGCTTTGCATCATCAGGCTTTTCCGTATTGCCCTGATTTAGCGTTAAGTTTAATTCCACCTGTTCCGGTATGCAAATGTCCTCGCATACCAGCCAGGAAGCCCGGGCAGTAATATCTATTGGCTTGCTGTCATCAAAATTGTCCCCGGCTGTAAACGGGATTGGATATAAAGTTTTGCCTTCATAGCCATAATTGATCAACTGGCCCAAAAAAATAGCCTTTGGCGTTGGCCACATAATATCGCCGGCCTGCAAGCCCTCGGGCAATTCCCATTTGATATTGGTGGCCAGCCCTGCTGCTCCCGGGTTTATCCAGTAATTGTGCCAGTGCTCGCGAAGATCAAGCTCCATGCCGAGATAAAAACTGTCTCCAGCTTTGATATTCTGCTTGCTCGCAAGTAATTCAGCCCTGACATTTTCCGTATTGACCGGGTTGGCGTTTGCGCCAATTCCCAACAGGGAAAAACCAATAATCAGAATAAGCAAACGCATAAGGTGATCTCCGATTGGACGTGCATATTTATAGCAGCGGCTCCTTTGGCACAGATATGCGAACAGGGCCAGCCACCTCGCGCAAGTGTGAACTGGTTGCTAGGCGGTAGGAGAAACAAAGACTCCTCAAGTAGCGAAGCGGTAGGACATTTACCCGCGCTCAAGTAGCCGCTAGGCGATAGCGCAAGCAAAACCGGTTCCCACTTTTGCTAAAAATGCTCACAACGGAATAAACCGGCGTTTTTTGGAATAAGCCAGATATCCCACATTGGCCCCAAGACGAAGGCCGACACCTGTTCTAACCGGTGCCAGGGTTATGGTGTCGGATCGCTGATAGTTAACGCCCATTCCCGCCACCAGATAGGCCGTTCCCTCAACGCCGGGAAAGCGTTGGAATATTTGCTCAATGTTTTGCATGTTATAGACTAGGGTAAACACTTTGGAGCCGTTGCCACCTGCATCCCAGCCAACAGAAGGCCCGCGCCAGAAAACCTTTGTCTGTGAGCCATCGGCCATTTGTAACATACCTTGACCATAGCGCAGGCCAACTACGATGGCTGCGGAGGCTTCGGAGCCGTAAATATAGCCAACGGGCTGTCCAAGGTCACGAAAAATACGTTCGACCACGGATCCGGCAGCCTCAGAAGTCACTCCGAAATAATCTGACATTGCGGAGGTGATTTCACGCCGATCGAAGCTTGATCTTTGTTGGTCAGGCTGTGTCGTAGCCTGTGGTTCGGCCTGAGGGTCAGCTTCTGCCCTGTTTAGAACCGCTGCCGGTGTCAGGAATAGCAACAGTAACAGACCAAAAACAATAGCAGGACGAAAAAGCATTGGATTACCTCTGAACACAAAAGATATTGGGGCTGATTGTCACGGCAAAACCTTAGCAAGCGGTGAATGAACACAAGATGAGTAAAACTGTTCGAGTTTGCTTGCTTTAACTTGGCTTTGAATGTTATTTGCCGCCCATGACAATTGATCCTGAACATATTCGCAATTTTTCTATTATCGCTCATATCGATCACGGCAAATCAACGCTGGCTGATCGCTTGATTCAATTCACCGGTGCTCTTAGCCAGCGGGAGATGAAAGAGCAGGTTTTGGACAATATGGATATTGAGCGCGAACGCGGCATCACTATTAAGGCGCAAACTGTTCGCCTTGATTATAGGGCCAAAGACGGCCAGAAATATATTCTTAATCTGATGGATACTCCGGGGCATGTGGATTTTGCCTATGAGGTTTCGCGCTCCCTTTCGGCTTGTGAGGGATCAATTTTAGTTGTTGATGCTTCGCAAGGGGTAGAGGCGCAAACTCTGGCCAATGTTTATCAGGCCGTTGAACATGACCATGAAATTGTAACAGTGTTGAACAAGATTGATCTTCCGGCCGCAGAGCCGGAACAGGTGGCGCAGCAGGTTGAAGATGTCATCGGAATTGATGCCACCGATGCGGTTTATGCTTCTGCAAAATCCGGCATTGGTATTGAGGATATTTTAGAGGCGATTGTTGAAAAGCTTTCCCCCCCCGATGCTGGTGATCGTGACGCCCCGCTAAAGGCATTGCTGGTTGATGCGTGGTATGATGCCTATCTTGGTGTGATTGTGTTGTTTCGTGTACTTGATGGCGTGGTCAAAAAGGGCACACGTATTCGCATGATGTCCACCAATGCCAGTTATGTGGTTGACCGGGTCGGGGTGTTTCGCCCGAAAATTGAAACAGTAGATGAACTTGGGCCCGGAGAAATAGGGTTTTTAACCGCTTCGATCAAACAGGTGGCAGATGCGGCGGTTGGCGAGACCATAACAGAGGAAAAACGCCCAACCAAAGAGGCTTTGCCCGGCTTTCGTCCAGTACAACCGGTGGTATTTTGCGGAATTTTTCCGGTAGATGCGGCAGATTTTGAAGATTTACGGGCAGCAGTTGGCAAATTACGCCTTAATGATGCTTCCTTTTCCTATGAGATGGAAACCAGTGCTGCTCTTGGTTTTGGTTTTCGCTGTGGATTTTTGGGACTTTTGCATCTGGAAATTATTCAGGAGCGATTATCTCGCGAATTTGATCTTGATCTGATCGCAACCGCTCCATCGGTAGTTTATGAGCTTACCATGACTGATGGTGAAAAGACCTATTTGCACAATCCTGCCGACATGCCGGATCCGGTCAAGGTTGAAAGTATTGCCGAGCCATGGATCAGGGCCACTATTTTAACTCCGGATGAATATATCGGTCCGATCTTGAAATTGTGTCAGGATCGCCGGGGCATTCAACAAGACATGTCTTATGCCGGGTCGCGGGCAATGCTGGTATATGATCTCCCCCTTAATGAGGTGGTGTTTGATTTTTATGACAGGTTAAAATCCATCTCCAAGGGTTATGCCAGTTTTGATTATACCATAGAAGAAAACAGAATTGGTGATCTGGTTAAAATGAGTGTGCTGGTAAATGCTGAACCGGTTGATGCGCTTTCCATGATGGTGCATCGCAGCCAGGCTGAAAACCGGGGCAGGGTGCTGGTGGAGAAGCTAAAAGACCTGATTCCGCGCCATATGTTCAAAATCCCGATTCAGGCAGCTTTGGGCGGGCGGGTCATTGCCAGAGAAACAATATCTGCCATGCGCAAGGATGTTACGGCCAAATGCTATGGCGGTGATGCCACCAGAAAACGTAAATTGCTTGATAAGCAAAAAGCCGGCAAGAAAAAAATGCGCCAGTTTGGCAAGGTGGAAATACCCCAAAGCGCCTTTATTGCAGCGTTAAAAATGGACAGTGATTAGGCCGATTTAGTCCTGCAAATATGTGGGCTTGCATACAATATTATTGATTGTAGAATGGCTTATGCTATTTCGATGGTTTCATGCGTAATTTTATAACAGTTTTTGTGATACTGGCTTTTGGTGCGCCTGTGCTGGCACCAGCAGCGCGGGATGGGTTTATGAAACCGGCACAGACGGCATATGAGCAAAATATGCAAATTTCATCAGATAGCGTTCCTGAAATGCAATGTGCTGAACATGACCAAAGTCAGGGTGACGGCACTGCCTGTGAGCGGTTCTCATATATAATGATGAAACTGCCCAAAGGCATATTAAACAGGCAATACAATCACAATCAGCAATTTGTGCGACAGCATTTACAAGAACGGCTACTGGTCGTTTATGGTCTTTTGTCAAAACCAGTTCCCAAACCTCCGCCTTATTTGATCTGAAATTAAGGTTCGGCTTTGCCGGGCCATCATTATTTTGGCTTTGGAGGTTTACTATGTTCACCAAACCGGTGACCGGGCAGTGCGAACGTGTGCTTTGTGCCCGTGAACATGCAATTTTGGGCATTAGCCCGTTTAACTCATTTTTTTCCCGTGAACGCTTGAACTGGCTTGTTCAATGGGCTGATACCAGCTTTGACGGGTTTCATATATATATCCCGGATGGGCCGGTTATTCATACCCTGCTGGCCTGTGGTTATGAGCCCAAAAAGGCCCGTAAAAAAGCCAGACGGCAGATAAATTATTTGGCCAACAAGATCAAGAAAGCCTTGCAGGAGGGCACCAATGGCCGACTACAGTATTCAGAATGTGTTTTATGCACACAGAATCTAACACACAATCAGGTCTATCAGGAAATACTCGATAAGGTTCTATCGAGATTTGAAGATGATCCTTATTTTAGGAACGGGTGTATAAAAACCAGTCGCTGGGTGTTGGCCATGCAAGAAGATCAACCAAACAAAAACCGGCCAGCCAATGCAGACCTGATTGCGGCGCAGTATTTTTTAGCGGAATTGCCCCTGTTCATGGAAGGGGCGCAGATAGCCGGAGTTAAAAGCTCTGTTTTTTGTTATCCTACATGCCCTGAATTTCTGCGTGAGCTGTTTAGCCGGGAACGGGATGGGTTTATTTCTGCAGAACAGGGGTTTGTAGAAATCACCCCCCGTGAAAAATTCTAGCAAAAGTGGGAAGGTTTTTTAATGTCCTATCGCCTAGCGGCTACTTGAGGGAGTCTTTAATGTCCTACCGCTTCGCTACTTGAGGACGGGTATATGTCCTACCACCTATCGGCTACTTGAGGGCGGGTATATGTCCTACCACCTATCGGCTACTTGAGGACGGGTATATGTCCTACCGCTTCGCTACTTTAGTGACGCATCTCAGACCCATCACGTTCGTCACTCCGGCCTTCGCGTAAGTGACGGTTAGAGGTGAGGGTCACTCATAGGGTCAGTGCTAAGGGTCAGTGCAAATTTTTGCTGTCCCTTGTTGATACTTGAGAGACACTGCAATCATACCAAAACAGCACTTTATGGTAATAAACTTACCCTTAAATGACCCTAAGAAGTACTGGCTGACCCTTGGACTGCGGGGATAAGTGATAATGATGCCCGCATGTTCCAAACCTGTTATAATGTAAGAGTTGGGGCAAAGCCCCGAAACAGAAGCTCTTTGACAGGTAAATATTTCTTCAAAACCCAATAAGTAAAAGCGTTCTGTGCGTCATTTCCCGGGTGCGAGCAAAGCTGAAAATCCAAATATATTGCGCCTGCCTCTGGCAGTTATCCTGCGGGGAAAACAGGATAAGAGTTTTTGCGGCTGATGATTAGTTCATTTTGAGCCTAGGGATTTAATTGCTGTTGCTCGCGCAGACGTTCTGAGGCCCGTTTTTTTACGCTTTCAGACTTTAACTGTCCGCAGGCTGCAAAAATATCCCGGCCCCTTGGCGTGCGAACCGGCGATGAATATCCGGCCTTGTTAACAATCTCCGCAAAGGATTCGATGCGTTGCCAGCTAGAGCATTCATATGGTGATCCTGGCCACGGATTAAACGGGATCAGATTGATTTTGGCCGGTATGCCGGCCAGCAAGCGCACCAGTTCTTTAGCTTCGGCATCGCTGTCATTTATGCCCTTTAGCATTACATATTCAAAGGTGATCCGCCGGGCATTGCTGGCTCCGGGGTATTGGCGACATGCTTGCAGCAATTCGGCAATTGGATATCGTCGATTGATGGGAACCAGCTCATTGCGCAAGGCGTCATTTACCGCGTGCAGGGAAATCGCCAGCATGGTTTTGCCCTGATCGCCCAGTGGTGACATTTGCGGCACAATGCCGGAGGTAGATACGGTTATCCGCCGTCTGGAAATTGAAATTCCCTCATTGTCAGACAAAATATCAATAGCAGACAGGACATTGGGCAGGTTAAGTAATGGCTCACCCATGCCCATGAAAACGATATTGGTGATTTTGCGTCCCGCAGAGGGTGTTGGCCATTCGTCCAGATCATCGCGCGCCAGTAAAACCTGCCCAACAATCTCGGCAGCAGTTAAATTGCGCACTAATGCCTGCGAACCAGTATGGCAAAAGGTGCAGTTTAATGTGCAGCCAACCTGACTGGACACACAAAGCGCACCGGAGCGCCCAACTCCGGGGATAAATACTGATTCGGCCTCAACCCCCGGCGCAAACCGAATCAGATATTTGCGTGTACCATCAGTTGAAACAAGTTTTTCAATAATTTTCGGGCGGGACAGGTCAAAATACGCCGATAGATCATTGCGCAAATCCTTCGCCAGATTGGTCATCAGCGAAAAATCGTTTATACCCTGATGATAAAGCCAGCGAAAAATTTGATTGCTGCGCATTTTTGCCGGTTTTTCCTCCAGCCCAAATTTGCGCAAGGCAGCAACCATCTGCAAGCGATCCTTCCCGAGCAAAGTCGGGCGCGCCGACAATTGCGAAGCAGGTTTATGTTGTAAATCAATCTCCATGGCAGGCTTATAGCCCATGAAATTGCATCTCCCAAGTGCCTGCGACATTTTGTACATAAGAATTAGTTGCAATTAACTCCCATATGTTCTAGATGAGAATCATTCGCAACTAGAAGAATGAGAAAATTAGTTATGTACCAGAATTCTTTTTCAGAAATCCGCTCTGATGACTCCATGATTTTTAAGGGTTTAACACGCAAATCCCGTGCAAATGACAAGGGGCGGTGTCGTGCGGTCTTATCAACAATAATCGCCGGCCTGTTAAGTGGTGTTTCCGGTGCGGCATTGGCCGAAGCTGATGTTTTAGAGCAGGAACCGATATCCTGGCCTTCTTCGGATCGGATTATAATAGTTGGTAAACGTGCTCATGTGGATGATGTTCCAGGTTCAGCGGCCTTTGTGGATATCGAGACTCTGCAAAAGCAATCCTATGATGATATTAACCGGATCTTGCGAGTGGTTCCGGGAGTTAATCTACAAGAGGATGATGGTTTTGGACTTCGACCTAATATTGGCTTGCGCGGTACCGGCCTTGATCGCTCCTCTAAAATCACCCTGATGGAAGACGGAGTATTGATTGCTCCGGCTCCTTATTCGGCTCCTTCTGCCTATTATTTTCCCAATACTGGAAGAATGAGCGGTATTGAAATTGTAAAAGGTGCTGGCGGTATCAAGTACGGCCCGCGTACTCAAGGCGGATCAATTAACCTGTTATCGACAGAAATACCGGATCAGTTATCAGCATTTGGTTCTTTTAAGGCTGGAAGCTATAATTCGCGCAAAATCCATACATGGGTCGGCGCGCCATTGACCGGTAAGAATGGCGGGTTGAAAATTTCGGGGCTAATTGAGTATTACGCCAATAAATCTGATGGTTTTAAGCAATTGGATAATGGTGGAGACACCGGCCTTGATGTCGATGATGTGGTTGCCAAATTGCGTTTTGAAACTCCGGACGGAGCGGCAATAAGCCAGAGCCTGGAAGTAAAAATTCAGGCATCCGATGAAGTTTCAAATGTAACTTATCTTGGCCTGACCGATGCTGATTTTGCTATCAATCCATTTCGGCGCTATGCAGCTTCTGCCCTTGATCAGATGGATGCAAAACATTCAGAAGTTTCCGCCCGCTGGCGTGCGGATTTTGGCAATGGTTTTGATTTAACCGCCTTGGCATATCAAACCAGATATTCCCGAAACTGGTTCCGGCTGGAACGGGTGAACACTGCAGGAAGCGCGATTAACTCCGGCAAAAGCGGTGTCGGCCTTTCAGATATTCTGGATGACCCGGTTACTTATGCTGCTGAAATGGACATTATAAGAGGAACTGCCGGATTGGTTTCTGCGCCCGGCTCCTTGCTGATGAAGTATAATAATCGCGATTATGTGTCTCGTGGTGTGCAGGCTATTTTAGGCTGGCAGGGCGAAGCGTTTGGTGCCAGTCACAATTTTGAAGCCTCTGTTCGCCTGCATGAGGATGAGCAGGATCGTTTTCAGTGGCGCGACCGTTATTCTATGAACAATGGTGCTTTGGTGCTTTCTGGCGTGGATACTCCGGGTACAGAAAGTAATCGCGTGGACAGCGCCTCGGCTCTGGCCATCTATGTGCAGGATCAGATCGACATTGGCCGCTGGCGATTTGTGCCAGGGGCCCGTCTGGAAAACGTAAAATTGTATCGTGATGATTTTGGCCGGGCAGATCCATCCCGATCCGGTGTGAATTTACGTGAAATTGACAATTCAATAACGGCCTTTGTACCGGGGCTGGGTGTTATTTTCGATGTGAGCGATAATTGGTCATTGTTTGGCGGGGTGCATCGCGGATTTTCACCTCCGGCACCGGGTCGGGCCAATAGCGCCCCTGAAACTGCAACAAATTGGGAATTGGGAGGCAGATTCTCAAACGGATCAACCCGGATTGAGGCCACGGGGTTCTTTAACTCCTTTGGCAATATGATCGGAACCGTTACGGCTTCAACCGGTGGCGGTGGCGCCATTGGTGATCAATTTGATGCGGGGGCTGTGGATGTTTATGGGCTGGAGCTTTCCGGGGAAACCGATCTGGCTGAATTTGCCGATGCCGGTTTTCAAATACCGGTACGCTTTGCCTATACCTATTCCAGTGCCGAGTTCCAGAACAGCTTTGCGAGTAATTTCAAACCATGGGGCAATGTACTTGCCAATGATCAGGTGCCCTATATTCCCGAGCACCAGTTCTCAGGCTCCATTGGGTTTGAAACCGGACGTTTTGGCAGCGAACTAGCCGCCTCGATTATAGGTGATGTTCGCACACAGGCAGGGCAAGGGGCCATACCGGTGTCAGAGCGCGTGGACGGGCGCACGGTTTGGGATGCCAGCCTATGGTTTGAGCCTGTTCCAAAGCTCAGGCTTGGAGTTTCTGCCCGCAATTTAACCGATAATGTTTATGCGGCAGCACGCAGGCCGGTTGGCGTGCGGCCCGGAATGCCCAGAACAGTATTATTCTCTGTTGCTGTTAAATATTAGAGTATTTTGGGTAAGCATTAAACAAAAGAGCGTTTCAGGATTTTCCTGAAACGCTCTTGTCATTTTTCATAACCGCTAGCGTTTAGGCTTCGGGGCGCTTGATGGTTCCAGCCAGATTGCGCATTACTTCGCGAGAATCATAAGCACGTTCATTGTCTTTAGGCTTTTCACCTCGTTTCATCACGATTTCGGCAAAAGCCTCATAACGAGTGATCTGCCTTAAATCAAAACCAGTTCCAAATCCGCCGCCATAACCATGACCAAAACCGTACCCACGGCCAAATCCATGAAGATAACCCGGGCTATAACCCCAACCATGGCCAATGCTGTAATAATTCCAGCCAAAATGCCCATAATTAAACGCCGAAGCCCCAGTGTCCACGATGCGTTGTTTTTTATCCAGTTCACGTTCAGCAATGATGAAGTAGTCATATCCGCGTTGAGCTGTGAGTTCTGCGGCACGGTACAATAAATAGTTCTCAACAGTGCTTAGGTCAGTAAGAGAGTTTCCGGAAAAACTAACCCGATACCGGTTTGGCTCAATCTGGGTTTCAGCAAATCCACGAGTACCTTCACCAGCAGCCTGATAGGGGGTTGCGGTGGCACAGGCGCTTAAAATAAGGGCGCTGCCAAGAGCTAGTATAAGTGGATATCGCATGGAGTTTCTCCTTCATCTGTGAACGGTGGCCAGTTTAACCTGTTTTATCCTTAATTCCAAGGAGCTTGCTTTTTTGTTCAGTTCACGTTCATGTGTTTGCCTGATGCTGGCTGACTTGTAAGATCTGGATAATAAAATGAATACTTTTCTTGTGGCCAGCCTGTTGCTGGCACCCGCTCTGACACCGGCACCCTTGTCGCCACCGGCACAGCTACTTGCCGATGCCTGTATTGCCGAGGGTGAATCCCGGACAGAATGTATCTGCTATGCCGGATTTATTGAAAAAAATTCCAGTGAGCGCGAGCTAAAAGCACTGGCAACCCTGATTGAGCCCAAAAATCGTGAAAGTCTGGAACAGGCGTTTAGCTCTTTGATGCAGACCGGACTTACACCGGCAGAAATTTTTGACATTGGCATGCGCGTGGAAGAGCTCAGCGATGACGCTACCAAGGTGTGCAAGGGAAAGTAAGCGTGATGTCTGCCAAATAAGATCACCTAGTTGACTTTATTCGGAGGTAAACTAAAATAAGGTCAGTGCAATGATCTTATTGAGGGGTTATGTTACATATATCCAAAGAAACAATCTTTGAACGCATGCAAGTCGAAAACCCGTGGTGGAAAACTGGGGAGGTGGCCAGTGTCAGTGCGTATCGACGTCGAGCTTATTTTGACAGTTTTTTTGCCGAAGCCACACAAACGGCATTTCGCCGAGCCGTAATTTTAATGGGGCCAAGGCGTGTTGGCAAAACAGTGCTTATCCACCAGTTAATCAAGCAACTCATAGATGACGGGTATTCGCATTCTGATCTGCTATATCTTTCAATGGACGCTCCCATTTATAATCGCTTACCGCTTGAACAGGCGTTAAAAATTTTTTTGGACAATCAAATTGGCAAAGAATCTAAAAAGCCAGTAGTGTGTTTTGATGAAATTCAGGTGGTGCCCGATTGGGAAGTTCAATTAAAGAGCTTGGTGGATAGCTACCCTTCGATCCTGTTTATCGCCAGCGGATCAGCCGCAGCAGCTTTGCGAATGAAAAGTGCAGAATCTGGTGCCGGGAGGTTTACTGACTTCCTGCTGCCGTCACTGACCTTTATTGAATATCTTGACTTAAAGGGGATAGAGCACGAAGGTCTTAGCTCCACTCTGAGGGTTGAATATACTCATACTATCAACCAACATTTCATTAATTACATCAACCTTGGTGGTTATCCTGAAATCGCCTTATCATCAGAAGGAGCGGAGGTTTTAGCCAAACGACTGGGGTCTGATATCATTGAAAAGGTGTTATTACGAGATTTGCCATCTTTGTATGGCATTGGTGACATTGCAGAGTTAAACGCCCTTTTTAACACCATTGCATATAATACGGGTCAAGAAGTTTCACTGGATGGCTTATCGAAAGGAGCCAGCATCTCAAAGAACACCCTAAAACGGTATCTCGAATACCTTGAAGCTGCCTTTCTTATCAAACGAGTTGAACGCATCGACCAAAACGGAAAACGCTTTAAGCGAGCAACTTTTTTTAAGGTTTATCTAACCAGCCCCTCCATGCGAGCGGCCTTGTTTGGGCCCGTGGGTGAGGGTGATGAAGCAATGGGCCCATTAGTAGAGACAGCTATTTTTTGCCAATGGTTCCATGATCATCAATCTAACGCAATACGATACGCACGCTGGGGTAAAAGCCGCGGTGGGGAAGTGGATATAGTAAATCTGGATAAATTACAAAAACCGCAATGGTGCGTTGAGGTAAAATGGTCTGATCGTTTTTTTGAACACCCAAATCAATTAAAATCTCTTGGCAGTTTTTTGCAAATACACTCAGATTTACAAACCGCCATTTGCACAACAAAAACCAAAAGTGGTTGGCAAAAATTACGCGATTATGACATCAAATTTGTTCCTGCCGCAGTGTATTGCTATGAGGTAGGTAAGAACCTTCTTTTATCCCGGTCTGAATAATACCCGCCAGACACAAGTGGCGAACAACCAAACTTATTTGATCATCTCATCTGTTTTTACCGGCGCTGCGATCACGCCCGGCCAGTAAACGAAGGCGCAAAGCAGTTAATTCAATAAAGCCGTCTGCGTCCTTTTGGTCATAAACCACATCGTCCTCAAAGGTCACATGCTCCAGTGAATATAGGGAGTTAGGAGAGGTGCGGCCAATAATACTGGCCAGACCTTTGTAGAGTTTCACACGTACTTCGCCATTTACCATGGTTTGCGAGGCATCAATGGCAGCTTGCAGCATTTCGCGTTCCGGCGAGA
>JALSYJ010000139.1 GCA_027071965.1 Robiginitomaculum sp.
AAAGGCGTGGAGCGTGTGGTAAATATTCGTCTAAACAAGCAAGAACGCGAAGGTTTCTTAAACTCAGTTGCTGCTGTTGAAGGCCTGATGGAAGACTGCAAAGGCATGGACGCTGATCTGGTGGATTGACCTTATTATAGCCTTGGTTTTGACATAAAAAATCAAAACCAGCCTTTTACATTATGATTAAATGTAAATGGGGCTAGACATGCAGTTTAAGATAATTTTCTACTATGTTTTGATCACGGCAATCTTATTTGCCATGCCTGCACAAGCGGTAATGTATGCGCCTAAGGATGTGCCCGACCCGACTCAAAATGGCGAAAGCTGTAAGGTGGGAGAGTTGCTATCTTATGGTAGCTATATTTATTTTTGGCCGTCAGCAGTTGATTTGGTGTTTATCGACACGCAATATGCTGGCGCAAGGTGGACTTGTAACAAGTCTGGTTATGCGGCTTTTTCTAAGGATTTTAATAGTCTTTCCGAAACAGAAATCACCAAAATCCAACAGTATCTGGCAAGTAATTATTCCGGGGAAATGCCATCAGGCGGCGCATTGTTGGATCATATGGAGAAGATTTACCAGCTTCGTGACATGAATCACTGGTTTTGGGCGGAATTTTACCGGACACGGGCTTTAGCAGACGATCAAACTCCAGAAAAAGCAAAAAGCAACAGATTGACTGCGGCAAAACATATCAAGGATCACTTGCAAGTCACAACTGAAATTGATGCGGTCACCTATATGAGCGGGCATTACCTCTTGGGTCGGTATGAGTATTTATACGGCGATAAGGAAGTCGCAGCCAAACAGTTTGATTTGGTTAGAAACTATAAATGGCAGGATAAAGAAGGCAAAAAACAGACAGGCAATTCGTATCTGGAAAACCTCATAGCATTTCATGAAGCCGGGTTAGCGAACGGTAGTGGATCTGAGTTGTCAAATTTCTTGCGCTCACGTAAATAGGACAATGATCAAATATGACAGCTATTTGACGAAAGATTGACTTTAAGTTCTTACAAAAACAGTTCATAAAATTGATCTATGGGCAAGAAAGAACATGACCAGACACGACCATTGGCAAAAATCCTGGGGCAATGACCCGTCGCAAAAAAGCTGGGTACAGGAACGCCCCGACCTGTCATTGGCTATGATTGCTAACTGTGGTTTGAGCAAAGATGCCGCCATATTGGATATGGGCGGCGGGGCCAGCACTTTGGTGGATTTTTTGCTGGCAGATGGATTTAACAACATAACCGTTGCTGATATTTCCGAAACCTCCCTTGAACTGGCCAAAAACCGTCTGGGCGAGCGGGCAGATAAAGTAAACTGGATTGTTGCTGATGCCTGTAGCTGGCAGCCGCCACACAAATTTGATCTGTGGCATGACCGGGCTGTATTTCACTTTTTAACCGAGGCTAAAGATCGCACAGCCTATAAACAGCATTTGTACGCGTCGGTTCCAGTTGGCGGGCTTTTGGTAATGGCAACCTTTGCGCCTGATGGCCCGACCAAATGCTCTGGCCTGCCGATTGTGCAATATGACGCGCAATCTTTGGCTGACGAGATCGGGCCGGGGTTTTGCTTATTAGATGATCAGCTTGAAACTCACATCACTCCCGGCGGAGCGGCGCAAAACTTCCAATATGTACGAATGGTTCGGGTTTGACCCTTAGGGGTAAAGCCTAATCCTCATTTTTGTGGATTTTCGCGCCCTTCATCACAAAATCTACATCCAGCAATTCTTCCACATTGTCCAAAGGATTGCCGCTTACTGCGATGATATCAGCCTGTTTTCCGGCTTCAATTGTGCCGATACTGTCAGACAATTGTAAGTGCCTTGAGGCAATTACGGTTGCTGACTTTATGGCCTGCATTGGGGTGAAACCGGCTTCGACCATCAGCGCAAACTCTTTGGCATTTTCACCATGTTTGGAAACACCGCTGTCAGTACCAAAGGCGATTTTGACACCTTCCTCATTGGCGATACGCAACATGTTGATCATTTGCGGCCCCACTTGTTTTGCTTTGTCCCTTGATGGTTTTGGTAAAAAACTGTTCGGATCATTGGCCATTTCAACCACAGTAGCCCCGGCCAAAACCGTAGGCACAAGATAGGCATCATGTTTTTTGAACAAGGTTGCGGTTTTTTTATCCAAATACGTGCCGTGTTCAATGCTGTCGATTCCGGCGCGAAGCGCTGCCTCAATCCCGCCTTTGCCGTGAGCATGGGCAGTAACCTTGCGTCCCATAAAATGCGCAGCGCGGACAATGTCACGCATTTCATCATCAAAAAACTGTTGTTCAGTACCGGCAGCAGTGTTTGATAACACCCCGCCCGTTGCAGTGATTTTAATTACATCGGCACCTTTGCGTATATTTTCGCGTACCGCCCGGCGGCAATCATCCGCGCCGTCACAAATCGCAGGAGAAGCCAGAGCCTTGGCAATTGCCTCGGAATAACCGTGCCTGCCATCGCCATGACCACCGGAGATAGATACGGTTTTACCCGCAGCCAATATCCGTGGCCCGGCAATATCACCACGGTTTATGGCATCACGCACCGCATAAATGGCATCATCGCCTCTGGCACCTACATCTTGCACAGTAGTAAATCCGGCCATCAGGGTGCGTCTGGAATACAAAACCGCATCCATGGCATAATCGGCATCGGATTTGGTTACTGTCTCCAGCCTCTGTTTGGGGCCAAGTTGCGAGGTTAGATGAACATGGCTGTCAATTAGACCTGGCAGGCAAAATTTATCTTTTAAGTCAACGACGGTAACATCTTTGTCGTTTGTAAAGCCCTTGTTGATTTTGGTGATAGTGCCATCATGATCAATAATGATTGTTGATGCTCCAAGGGGCTTTGATCCTGGAAGATTAAGTACGGCACCGCATTGCAGGGCCTGGGTATGGGCCGTGGCCGGACTGGTCATCGCTAACACCGCAAAACCGGCAGTAATTGTCACAAGGGTTTTCAAAACATCTGATTTCATTTCTGGCTCTCTTCAAAAGGAAATGGCACTTGAGGAAACCCTAAAGCCTTAGCTGAGCCTGAGCAAGCTGCATGGTGTAATTCACGCTTCGTCAAATGCATAAACCGGCCTTTGGCGCATAAAACATACGCCTTGGCGCAAACGTGCTGGAACACAGGAAAGAAATACTTTTCTTCGGACAAAACTCTGCAAGGAAAGAAAATCATGTCTGATAATTATGGTGATCAACACATAAAAGTGAGTGATGGCAATAATGGCTTTCAAAAGGCTCTGGCCTTGTTTGCCGGAACTGCGCTGCTCCTGTTACTGGCAGCTTTGCTAACAGGTAGAGCGCAAATGGACTTGTCAGTTGTGCATAAAATGCCGACGGCAGTTAAAATTCATGCAGCAAGTGCTGTGTTTGCACTTGTATTGGGGGCGGTACAACTGGTTTTGCCAAAGGGTCGAGCCTTGCATATTATGCTTGGAAGCCTCTGGGTCATTGCCATGATAATGGTGGCTATAAGTTCATTATTTATCAAACAGGTTTTTGCCGGATATTTTTCGCCCATTCACCTGTTCGTGCCTTTTACAGCCGCAGGACTTTATTTTGGGCTAAAGCCCCTATTTGGCAAAACCCG
>JALSYJ010000140.1 GCA_027071965.1 Robiginitomaculum sp.
CATTGAAACAGTTTCACCAGCACGAAACAAGGAGCGATCCAATACGGTGTGGGCCTTGATACGATCACCGGAATAGCCGGTTTGCACTCCAAATTCCCATGGCGATATACCATCATTCCACGAGGTGCGGGTAAAACTGAAATCAGCAGAAGTGCTGGCTGTAATGATCAATGGCGGAGTTCTGTCTGAGTTGCATGATGTCCAGCTTGCGCTTGCAGGGATTTGGTTTTCAATAATTGCCAGCCCGTTTTTTTGGGTTTGCCCCTGCCAGATGATTTTACCGGAGCATTCATTACCTATTTGCACATGCGCCCCGCGAACGGGAAGCCCGCTATCCAGATAGGTAACCCATATGGCAGAACTCTCCTGTCCCCATTTGAAGTGCACTGCCATATTGGTAACCAGCGCACTGGTCGCCACATGATAAGGAGCTTTGGATTGACTTAAAGCACTGCCCAGAACACGGCTCTTTAGCTCAATCACATAGAATCCGGGTTTTTTTAACGGTATGCCAATGACTTCCAGCGCCTTGTCATCTGCTGTTTCTGGCATTTCAAAGGATTGGGTTTGTTCATTTTGGGAAAAAACCGATGGATGTGGATCATCGTTATTATAGATCCATTTTCCGTCTTCTTGCTGTGTTCTTCCCCATTCTGCCCGGTTGACCCGTTCCATCCAGCGTAAAATCTCAAAAGGGTCTTTGGTTTTTACTAATTGGCCGGATCTGCCAATTGATATGGCTTGATTTGGAAGGCTGGTTTCTACGCCTCGAATTGAAACTGGCAGCACGGCACCTAGCTTGTGCTCGAGGATTCCGAAGGTTCCGGAAAACTTGATCAGGGGTGGGAATTCGCCAGCGGAGAATTTTAGGGGAAATGCTGATGCATTTTGCAAAGTTCTGCCAGCATCATCCTCAAGATTATCGGGAAGTATGATAGAAAAGTTCTGACGCTCTGCAAACGGGCCCTTAAAGCGAACTGTTCTGGTGCCTTGCCGCTCAGCCTCTTCATCGCTCATATCATCAAACTCTGGTGTGATAATAGAGTCATCCGAAGCAATAAGTTTTATCAGTTTTGCATCCCTTACAAGAACAGGTGCTGAAAAGCGTAAAACAAAGTCAGAAAGTGGCGAGCATGGTTCCTGTGAGGAGCTGCGGACACAGGAAAAATCTGCCCGGAACGGGGCGCGGGTAACATAGGAAAAAAACTGTCGCGAACTGGTAGCAACTGAATTTGGTGACTGGATTCCTTTTTCCCACACCAGCCTTAACCTTGTTGCCTGCGGCAATGTGTTTTGACAGCGTAACCAGATGGCCTTGTCCGATGGGCTTTTGTCTTTAGGAGTGTCCAGCACAATTACCGGTATTTTTTCAGCCAGATTATCTATGGAACACCAAGCCAGTTTTTCAACGCTTGCCTTATCTACTTCACCATCGAGAAATACTTGAAAGTATTGGTCTTCTGCAATATTGCGATTGCCGTCATAGGGCCTTGTATATCGTATAGTCGGCCCGCCCGTGGTGAATTTATATACTGGTTTTGTTTGTACTTTTTTTCCTTGAATGTCACGCAAACCGGGGATGGGTTGAAATGTGCAGATATTTCCTGAATCCAGTGTTCTTCCAAACCTGTACACCCAGTTTCTTGGGTCAATCCACAAGCCGTCACCACTTGCGGAGCAATCAACAATAAATGGATCAGATTGTCTGACATCTCCCATGGAAGTCATGGCGGTGGAGAATCTCACCTTGACTTGTGAAACCTGTTTTGCCTCACCAATCGGCGAGAACACCTCGATTTTTGATTGCGCATTTGCGGTGTTAGCAATGCTTATGAAAAATGCAGCAAATATCAGTAGTGATGCTGGCTTCATAATAAATCCCCCGTTTCGATTCGGTGATTGCTCAGTTTCATTATAGATGAAAAAACGCTGTTTGCGCATTAGCCGGAAAGAAGTTTAGATTGCTCATTGGCCGGTTACATGGCAACAACAAGGCAATTAAAAGGAGTCCAAAATGAGCCAGTTGATTGCACAAATTCAAAAAATTGTAGGCGAAGCTGATCTTATTAGCGCAAGGGATGTTCATGAGCGCCCAACCAACTGGCTTGGCGGGGGTAACAGGCAGGCTCTGGCAATCGTCCGCCCGGCAAGCACTGATGAATTATCGCAAGTTATGAAATTATGCCATGAGAACAGGCAGACGGTAGTTCCCATTGGCGGGCTTAGCGGGCTGGTACAGGGTACTGAAACCACGGCCAGTGATTTGGTGGTCTCGCTGGAAAGAATGCGTAAAATTGAGCATTTGGATGAAGTGGGAGCAACAATAACGGTTCAGGCCGGAGTTCCATTGCAAACAGTGCAGGAACAGGCCGAAGCTGTAAATCTTGCTTTTCCTGTTGATCTGGGTGCGCGCGGATCGGCCAATATTGGCGGCTTGATTGCAACAAATGCCGGTGGAAATCAGGTGATCCGCTATGGCATGATGCGCGAACAGGTTTTGGGGCTTGAGGCAGTGCTTGCTGATGGCACTATTATTTCCTCGATGAACTCAATGCTTAAAAATAATGCTGGATATGACTTAAAGCAGTTATTTATTGGCTCGGAAGGTACTTTGGGCATTGTTACCCGGGCGGTCTTGCGCCTGCGCCCGGCCATGATCAGCAATAATACAGCTTTGGTGGCGCTGAATGATTTTGACGATATATCGCAAATATTAAAAACGTTCTCTGGTGCTTTGGGCGAAACATTAAGTGCGTTTGAAGTTATGTGGAATAATTATTATTCATTGATATTAAAAGGTAATCCTGATCACAAGCCACCTTTGAAGCCTGAGTATAACTATTACATCCTGATTGAGGCCAGCGGCGGCGATCTGGATGCAGATGCGCAGAGATTTGCAGAAGTCCTTGAAGATGCCTTGGGCAATGGATTGATTCTTGATGCGGTTATTGCAAATTCTCAGGAACAGGGAAAAGCCTTGTGGGCAATTCGTGATGATATAATTACACTGGTGATGACCTTGCTGCCGTCTGGAGCTTTTGATGTAAGTCTGCCGGTTGTACATATGAAAAATTATGTGAGCATGGTTGAGAATAATTTGCAGGAGAAATGGGGTAAAAAAGCCAAACTGGCGGTATTTGGTCACTTGGGGGATTGCAATATTCACTTGGCAGTAGGTAGCGGGGTTGAGGGCGAATTACCCCATGATGAGGTGGAGAAATCTGTTTATGAGCCACTGGTTGCCTTTGGCGGATCGGTATCGGCAGAACACGGCATAGGGTTGGAGAAACGAAACTGGTTGTCTTCTTCCAGGACTGCCGATGAGATTAAGCTAATGCGCACATTAAAAACTGCACTGGATCCTGAAAATCTGTTAAACCCCGGAAAAGTGCTTGGCGATTAGATAATTTTGGGCCGATACTGGTGAGCAAGCAGTCCGCAAAAAAAATGATTGTGATCGGTGGTGGTGTCATCGGCGTTGCAACCCTGTTTGCCTTGTGTGCAAAGGGTGTTCCTGCGGTTTTACTCGAAGCAAATGATGATTTGGCGCTGGAAACCAGTTTTGCCAATGGAGGTATGATGACCCCGTCACAGCCTGAGCCATGGAACAGTCCGGCAG
>JALSYJ010000141.1 GCA_027071965.1 Robiginitomaculum sp.
CGTGATTGAGCAAATACCATTGGCGGCATTGGTCGGGGTAATGTTCATGGTGGTGATCGGCACCTTTGCCTGGCAGAGTTTGCGCATATTGCGGCGTATTCCGTTAGCTGATGCCTTTGTGATTTTTTTGGTGACAGCGGTTACAGTCTGGCATGATCTGGCTTCGGCGGTAATTGTCGGGGTGATCGTTTCGGCACTGACCTATGCGTGGAGTAATGCCAAACGAATTCATGCTCATATCGATGACAGTGAAGCAGGCAAAAGGGTTTATAAAATTATCGGGCCATTGTTTTTTGGCTCAACTGATGGCTTTGCTGAAATTTTTGATCCGGCAAATGATCCTGATCTGGTAATAGTGGATTTCATCAATAGCCGGGTGGTGGATCAGTCGGCATTACAGGCCATTGAAACCATGGCCGCCCGATATCGCAAACATGGTAAAACTGTGCAATTGCGCCATTTATCCAAAGACTGCCACCAGTTATTAAAGCGCTCTGGACAATTGATGGTCGATAGTGATGATGACCCGGATTATGGTCTGGCGGTGAACTATTCGGTACGTCCCGGGTTCTTGCCCAGACAAAAGTCGAGACCAAAACCGAAAAAGTCCTAAAATATTTATGGGCCTAAAACCCCATGCGACACCCTGTCATTCGAGTTCAGCTTGACCATCGCTATCGGCTGTGAGAACCTGTTCTCGTGGCCTGGCTGGGAGCAATGCGCATCAGGTTTCACGTTTGTGCGGGTTGCGGGTTCTGGCGCCAAGGGTTGTCCTTGCGCCTGATGAACAGGACTTGAACCAGATGAATACATCAAAACCAGATGATAGCAAACGACCTGATCGCAGGGATTTTATCTATATTGCCGCTGGCAGTGGTTTGACGGCAGGAGCTGCATTTGCTGCATGGCCATTTATTGACAGCATGAACCCTTCTGCTGATGTGATGGCAAAGAGTAAAATCGAAGTTGATCTTAAACCAATGGAGGTGGGTCAGCGCATTACCGTTAAATGGGGCGGTAAGCCGGTTTTTATCTCCCGGCGCACGGCCAGGGAAATTGCCGAGGCCGAGGCCGATGACAATGCAAAACTGATTGATCCGGCAACAGATGATGAGCGGGTACAGCAAAAAGAATGGCTGATTGTAATTGGCATATGTACTCATTTGGGCTGTGTCCCCGTGGGGCAGCGCCCGGCGCAGATCAGGGGCAATTGGAATGGCTGGTATTGTGTGTGTCATGGCTCGGTTTATGACACTGCCGGCCGGGTTCGTGTCGGGCCGGCTCCGCGTAATCTGGACTTGCCCCCCTATCAATTTTTGGAAGATGGTATTGTGCAAATTGGAGTATAGCAAAGGGAAATTGTGATGGCCTTTAATGAAATAACCGCAACCGTTGATGTTCTGGCCATGAAAATTGTCCGGCGTGAATTGCGCAAAATAAATGTTCCGGGAATGACGGTTTTTGCCGTAAAAGGTTATGGTGAACATAAAAATCCGTTCAGGCGCGATTTATTGCAAAGGCATAGTGTTGTGCGGGTCATCGCCCCGGAAGATCAAACTGACCACATTGTCGAAACCATTATGGATGCAGCCCACAGTGGAATGGAAGGCGATGGGATTATTACCGTTAGCCCGTTGTCCAGTTTTTACAGTATTCGTGACAAGAAACGTCTGGATGAGTAATTTGCCGTGAATATGTTACGCTAAGCCATGCGCCTGATTTTGCTGATATTCATGATAGTTCTGCTTGTCGGTTGTTACCCCGGCTTTAAGCAGCCGCTTACTCCGCTAGCAACAGACTCTTACCAGCCCTGCCTGCTCGGATCATGGCAGCTTGAGACCATTGGTGACGAAGATGAGGATGATTTGATATTGCACTTTGGTCGGGCTGAAGACGGTGGATTTGAGGCATTAAGTGTTAGTTTTTCACAAAGCGGCAAATTGGACAAGGAAACAGTATTTGGCCATATTTCAGAAACTAAGATGGGTGATTTTATAAATTTCAGGGAAACCAGAAACGACAAGACCGCTTATTATATTTTTGGATTTACGCTCCTGGAAAATCAGCTTTCCTTGCGGCCATTAAATACCAGCCTGTTTACAAAGGCATTAGAGGGTGGCCGTTTGCAGGCAGATCAACAAAGCACCATTATCAACAATAGTCCTGATGAAATTCTGGAGTTTTTTGAAGAAATGGCCAAGGATTTATTCGCTGATGAAATGCTGTTTTTACATATCAGTAAAAGCATGTGTCAGAGCCCTGATCAAAGCAGGTAATACGGGGATAACAGGAAATTTGCCCCCTTAATGCTTGTTAGGCCTATACTTGTGTGCCTATGGATAAGGCGGAACAGGTTATGGAATTTTCTCTTTCAAAGCGTTCACTTGAGCGGCTGGCTCTAATCCATCCGGATCTTCGTAAAACCGTGCAGCTTGCAATTTTACACAGCCATGTTGACTTTGGCGTATCAGAAGGGCTGCGCACACTGGAGCGCCAGAAACAGTTATTTAAGAGCGGCGCTACCACCACCTTGCGATCACGTCACTTAACAGGTCATGCGGTTGATCTGCTTGCTTATGTTGATGGTGAAGTCAGGTGGGACTGGCCGCTTTATCATAAAATAGCGGATGCGATGAAGGTGGCGGCAGATGGCCTAAACATACCGATCAAATGGGGTGGTGACTGGAAAAACTTTCCAGACGGGCCGCATTTTCAATTACGGTGGCGGGATTATCCGGCATGAGTGTTTTCAAAGCCCTGATTGGCCCGGTAACCGAAGTTATCAGGGAACTGGTTCCTGATAATGATAAGCGTTTTGCTCTTGAGCGTGAAATTGAACGCTTGTTGATTGAGCAGGAAAAAGAATACGTAATGGCCGGGCGCGATGTTGTAGTTGCCGAAGCCAAGGGTGAAAGCTGGCTGCAACGTAACTGGCGGCCTATTTCCATGCTGGTGTTTGTGGCGGTCATTGCCAATAATTATTTGATTGCACCTTATGTGCAGGCGTTTGGTGGTGTGGCGGTAGTGCTTGAGATACCGCCTGGCATGTGGAGCCTGCTAACAATGGGGCTTGGTGGTTATGTAGTGGGCAGAACCATTGAGAAAACCGGATCCAGTATTCGCATTGGCGGCTTACGAAAAGAGTGATAATTGAGCCTTAACTATCGCCAGGGCAATTGTGTTTTCTGGTAAATCGGGGTTGATTGTAACTGTTTTGCGTATTGGCATGAAAGCTGGCTATGATTGATCAAAAACTTGAAAACAGGATTATTGATATTTTACCAGAGGCAGGCTCGGTATCCGGTGCGCATTTGTGTGAAGAACTGGGTGGCAGCTATTTTGACATCTGGCGCACATGTATCAATTCCCGAAAATTGTTTAACAGTGACTATGCCAGATATTATTTGCGCATAGATGCCGAAATTCCGGGTTTCGCCCGGCTTAGCCCCTCTATTTTGCGGGATTTTTTGACTTATAGCCGGATTTCTACAATCAATAATATCAAACAGGCTGCAGAAGTTGCTGCGAGGAAACGCGAATATCATCGCAAGGTTTCCGGGCAAAAGCGTGAAACTGCATTTCAGATGATCGCCGAAGCATTTGATGGTGAGCTGTTACA
>JALSYJ010000142.1 GCA_027071965.1 Robiginitomaculum sp.
AACAATCTTGATTGTGCGTGCTTTACCTCATTCTTGACCACATAAAGGGCCGCGGCCAGAATAAATGCAACCAGCAAGGCAATCAAATTCAAAGCCCGGATCATGATCTGCACTCCAGCGCTGTTAAGTCCGGCACCGGAGTAAGCTGCGGCACAACCTCCATCGGCGCGGCATCTGTGCGCACGGCCCACCGCAAGCGGGCAGAGCGCGCCCTAGCGTTATTGGCTGTTTCGGTTTTTGAGGGCACAATCGCATTTCGCTGCACAAGGGTAAAACCGGGACAAAACTCCGCAATCTCAGCCATGGGAGAAAATCTTGATCCGGCGGAAGGTGCCTCAGCCCGTGCGCGCAGGAATTTTTTTACCATACGATCTTCCAAAGAGTGAAAGGCAATGATCACCAGCCGGCCTGCCGGACGTAAAACCCGTTCAGCCATAACCAGCAATTTTGCCAATTCGCCCAGTTCGTCATTTACAAAAATCCGAAGAGCCTGAAAAACTTTGGTAGCAGGGTGTATCCGGCCCTTTTTGGGGCCAAGCACCTGTTCCATAAGTTCTGCTAATTGTCTGGTAGTGGAAAATGCCTGCTCCTGGCGGTATTCCACAATAGCAGCGGCGGCTCTGCGCGCCCGTTTTTCCTCGCCATATATTCGGAAAATACTTCGCAAATCCTGCTCTGAGAGCTGGTTCACTGCGTCGGCAGCGCTGATCCCTGATTGCGACATTCGCATATCCAGCGGCCCGTCACGTAAAAAAGAAAATCCGCGTTCGCCCTGATCAATTTGCATGGATGACACGCCCACATCCAAAACAATGCCGTCCACCTGTTGCCAGCCGCGTGCTTTTAAGGCGTTTTCCAGCTCAGAAAACTGCCCCGCAAAGAACGAAAGCCGGCCATCATATTTTTTCTCAAGTTTTCGTGCGGTTTCGCGTACTGATGGATCTCTATCCAAAGCCAGCACCTGTACGCCCGCCGTTTGCAGTATTGCCTGTGAATAACCACCAGCGCCAAATGTACAATCAACAATCTGCTTGCCAGCCGCCAAATCCAGCGCCTGCAGCATTTCTTTCAATAATACCGGCTGATGCATTACGATCCTCTCCGGTTCAAGAAATCAGCCAGTGAGGGCGAGCTTTTGATTAAACTTTCCAGACTTTGACCACCACCAAGGCGCGCCACCTGTTCCGGATCCTGCATCATCTGGGCCGCAGCTTCGCGCATATCAGAAGACCTGCGAGCATGATCTTCCACATTCCATACTTCAAAACGCGAACCACATCCGACAAAGGCAGCCCTTTTGCCCAGTCTTGCGTGCTCGATAAATTCTTTGGGCAGAGTAATACGACCCGTACTGTCAAAATCCAGTCGCTTGGCAGCACCAAGAACAGCCACCTCCATTATCTGACCCAAAGGATCATAGCGGCCAAGGCGGGCAATATCGGCGCGGTATTGCTGCATAAACAATTCGCCTCCACCTTCAAGATATGCGCCGGAAAAATGCGGGAACACATAAATAGCATCATGAGGATCACCCCGAAGCACCTCCCGGTAACTTGCAGGAACCGATACCCGGTTTTTGGCATCTACACTGTGCTCGGATGTAGAAATAAACATGCCTCAGGCACTCCCTTTGAGAGTTGCAATACCAATCGGGTACCACAAATATCGCTATATGGGATATCATGGGAAATTATGGGAAACAATGAAAAACAAGTGAAACCGCTTCTTTTTCCTGAATAAAGTCTGCTTTTGCAGCTTTATCCACAGGTTTTACATGAACGAAACAGAAACATCTGTGGATAACCAGTGTGAGTATCGTGAGGTGCAGGTGCAAATATTTAGTAAAAGGGCCGGAATTTCCCGATATCACAACCAGACGCCTTGTGGAACTTCACCCGTATTTCGGATTAAATCTGTGCAAACACCCTTTATTAGGGAAACTGCCATGAATTGAAGAAAATTGTGATGATGCCAGTTCGACATCATGCATGTAAGATGTTGACTTTAGCCTGCTTTGGCATATTCATACGCCTAATTTCGGGAGAATGTAAGGAGCCAGCCGAGTTTTGAGGGAAATAAAAGCGTCTATCTGCGTCGCGCTGTATATCACATCATATTGATGTTATTTGCCTGATCGCACCAGTAGGTAGCGTATCGGGGCAACGTATTATTGCAAAATAACTGCGCAAACTGACTGTGCAAATTACAATGCAAATTACGATGCAAATTGTGGTGCAAATTAACGGTTAAGGGCACGCTCCTTTTTTCACAAAAGATATCGCAGAAATGATGTCATGAAACTTCATCCAGACCGGAGATTTTCCCGCTACCTGCAGGTGAGGACGGTTCCGGACACTCAAGAACAAAGAAGCATCTGAATACAAAGAATAAACAACAGAATTATTATTATTTTGCAACGGGAATGATACCCATCTGCACACACAGACCAAGATTTACGTGGAGACGACCAAAAATGAAAAACGGGACCAAGAATATCAATCTGGCAATTGTCGGCATGGGCAATTGTGCCAGTTCATTGATTCAAGGCATTTACTATTATGGCCAGAAAAATGCCGATGGCGCTGCCGGGTTGATGCATGAAGTTCTTGATGGCTACCATCCACGTGACATTCACGTTACTGTTGCCTTTGATATTGACCGGCGCAAGGTTGGCAAGGACATTTCAGAGGCTATTTGGGCCAAGCCAAACTGCACCAAGGTTTTTCATGAAGATGTGCCGCACATGGGCATCAACGTATTGATGGGAAAAATCAATGACGGCTATTCTGAGCATATGGAAATGTTCACGGAAGACCGTACTTTTCTGCCCTCCGATGCGCCTGAGCCAAGCAAGGCTGATGTGGTTCGTGCCCTAAAAGAGGGCCAGGTGGATGTTCTTACCAGTTATTTGCCGGTTGGCAGCCAGAAGGCTACTGAGTTTTATGCTGAATGCGCGATGGAAGCAGGGGTCGCCTTTGTCAACAATATCCCGGTATTTATTGCCAGCGACCCGGTTTGGGCGAAACGCTTTACCGATGCCGGCGTGCCGATTATTGGCGATGACATCAAATCACAGTTGGGCGCAACTATTGTCCACCGGGTCTTGACCGATTTATTTGCCAAGCGCGGTGTTCCTCTGGATCACACCTATCAGCTTAATACCGGTGGCAATACTGACTTTTTGAATATGAAGAACCAGCTTCGCTTAAAATCCAAGAAAGTTTCCAAGACCGAAGCGGTGCAGGCGGTTACTGCTGAGCGCATGGTTGATGAACACATTCATGTTGGGCCTTCGGATTATGTGGCCTGGCAAAATGACAACAAGGTTGCATTTGTGCGCATGGAAGGACGTCTGTTTGGTGATGTGCCCATGAATTTGGAATTGCGGCTTTCGGTTGAAGACTCTCCTAATTCTGCAGGTGTGGCCATTGATATGATCAGGTGCGCAAAAGTTGCTCTGGATCGTGGTGTGTCCGGCCCTGTGGAAGCTCCTTCATCATTTTTCTGTAAGCACCCACCTGTTCAGTTCACTGACGAAGAGGCTTATCGTAATACCGAGGCCTTCATCCAAAACCGCTAGGTTACTGATGAATTTGCCCCATACAGTTCAAAGA
>JALSYJ010000143.1 GCA_027071965.1 Robiginitomaculum sp.
TGACCGAATGGATAAAGGGAAATGCCCGCCAAAGCCGATCGGCAAAAGACGACCTTGGCGGCACCATGCGTCTTGGTGCATATCCGGCCCTGTTAAAAGAAGGTTCGCTGGCTGCGCGTATTTATAAGAGTACACGGATTACAGAGCGTCATCGGCACCGATATGAGGCAAATGGTGCATTTGCAGATATTCTGGCTGAGCACGGCGTTGTGTTTTCCGGCATGTCTCCGGATGGGGTATTGCCTGAAATTGTCGAGATCAGCGATCACCCATGGTTCATTGGTGTACAGTTTCATCCGGAGTTAAAATCCCGGCCATTTGAACCCCACCCATTGTTCTCCAGTTTTATTGCTGCAGCCCTAAAACAAAGTAGGCTGGTATAATCATACCGCTTTGTGGTGTTTTATTGCTGTTATCCTTACCAATACTGCAAAATACCTTGTTATTTAACTCTTTTTTTAAGTAATCGCATCATTGTGTGATTACGGGGTGAAAAGGTTGGTTTCGTGAAACATATTCGCGAATTAGAGAGCAAAATATCCTCAGCGCTTACAACTCCTGTATCAGGAATTACCGCGCCCGCAATTGTTGCAAGCAAACCTTCCGGAACTGGCAATATATCCGGGCGTTATGATTATTCCGAAGATATTCTAGCTGCATCAGATAAGCATTCAATCATTGCCGAGAGCGATTTGCAGGGAAATATCATTTCTGCGAATGAGAATTTTGTTAAATTGTCCGGATACAGTCATGAGGAATTGATCGGCGCTCCGCACTCAATATTGTGTTCCGGTTTTCACACTGATTCATTCTTCAAGCGGATGTGGCAGACAATTCAACGCGGAGAAGACTGGCGCGGAACCATAAAGAACCGGGCAAAGGATGGGCATCATTATTGGGTAAAAACCCTGATCCGGCCCATTAGGGATACCAGCGGGAATATCATACGCTATGTTTCCATTCGCACCGATGTAACCAGCCTGTTACAGGCAAATTCGGACAAGAAATATTTTGAACGCAAAGCAAAAAACGCAGTTCGGATAAATTATATGTACGAGCTGGACAGAAAAGAAAAAACTCTGCCTGAAATACTAAATCAGGCGCTGAACATTCTTTTTGCAGCTAACTGGCCGGATCGGCAGCCGGCAGGAGCAATCTTTTTAGTAAATGAACGCAATCAGGACATGTCCTTGATTAGTGATTATAATCTTGAATCAGAGCAAAATAGATCATATCGGGTCATATCATTTGATGATCCGCTGTGCGGTAAGGCAGCGCGCACCAAAACCATGGTGTTTTCACAGATTGATACGCCGGATGAAGCTGCCAGTATCAAATACGCAATTCCTGTTGCCATTGGGAATAAGATTCTTGGGGTTTTGCTTATCATATTGCAACAGCACACCAGATTGCAGACTGTGGAAGAAGAAAACCTTTCCGATATTGCTAATGCGATGGCTGTAATCATCTCTTTTAAGCGCCGCGAAGAAGAATTGGTCGCCGAGCGTGAAAAAGCAGAAATGGCGGTGCAGGTGGCTGATGCAGCCACGGTAAGGGCTGAGGCCGGACAAAGAGCAAAAGCAAACTTTCTGGCAACAATGAGCCATGAACTGCGCACACCATTAAACGGTGTGGTGGGCATGTTACATGTCTTAAAACAATCAGAATTGAGCAAGGAACAGCACGAAGACCTGGATGTGGCTATGACATCGGCTGACCTGCTTTTGTCCCTTATTAATGATATTCTTGATTTTTCCAAACTTGATTATGGCGCCATTGAAATGGAGCGCGAAGTTATAAACTTACGTGACATGGTGCATAAAACCCAGACGCCGCTAAAACAAATGGCGCTGGACAAGGGGCTGGAGTATTCATGCACTGTTGCTGATGATGTTCCCGAATTCTGTATTGGTGACTCAACGCGTATTCGCCAGGTTGGTGTAAATCTGGTTTCAAATGCGATTAAATTTACCGATTCAGGCTCCATACGATTATCGGTGGATATGTGTGAACCGCCTACGGGTAAAACCGGCGGGCAATGGACAATTTCCAAAATTGTCGATACCGGCGTTGGCATACCAGAAGATGTTCAAGACAGAATATTTGATCGTTTTTCCCAAGCGGATGACACTATTACGCGCAAATTTGGAGGCACCGGGCTGGGGCTGGCTATTTGTCGGCAATTGGTCGAGCTGATGGGCGGGGAAATCGGGCTTGAGAGCAAAGAGGGTGAGGGAAGCTGTTTTTGGTATAAGCTTCCGTGCATTGCAGTAGATAAGGACGGAAACCGGCTGTCGGTTCCTGAGCCTAAAAAACCGTAAGCGATATATTTAGCGCAGATAGTAAGTTTACTGGCGGCGAGGGCCACCAGCTCCGCCGGGCAGGTTTTGCTGGCCCAGTGTTCCTTGTGGCAATCTGCCCACATTGCCCAGTAATTGTTCCAAAATGGTCAATTCCCGTCCCCGGGTCGGGGTTTTTCTTCCAACCAGCGAAACCAGTTTTCCGTCTTTTATGGTATAGATATCGACATTAGAGACCATGCCATTATCGGCGAACTTGATGGTTGTAATGGTTCTGTTTTGGGTTTTTGGTTTCAAAAATCCAAGCTGCTCGCGAAATTCCGACATGTAATACCAGGTGTCTTCTTCAAATACCCCGGTTGTGGAAGGAGTGCCAAATTTGGCTAAAACGGTTGATTTGCTGTCAACTCCGGCCTCTACATCGCCGGGTGAGCCTTTGGCGGATATAAATCCGTGAGAGCGTGAAATAGGTGTGCATGCACTTGTTGCTACAAGCAAGACTGCGCCTAAAACAATTGTGCTGGTGACCTGTTTCATTTTTATCTCGTTGCTAATTGAACTGTTGACCTAAAGATGTGTGACGTTAGTTTCAAGCCTCTTGTTGAATATTCTTGGAAAAACTCTCTAAAAACATAGAAGGCATGGCAGATGGGATTTTGGTTTTTCTCTAATCGGAAAAAACGGCAAAAATTAGGCAAAACCTGTTACGAATTTATCAGAAGTGCAGCTCGCAACACCATTTTTTTTGGGCCGGGAAAGGTTGCTGATACTGTAGATGGCAGGTTTGAGTTATTGGTGCTGCATGGGTTTTTGCTTATGCATGTTTTAAGAATCAAATCGCCGGAAGAGCGGCTGGATCAATTGCTATTTGATGCCATGTTTGATGATATGGACACGGCTGTACGTGAACTTGGAACCAGTGACACGCAAGTTGGCAAAAAAATCAAGGCCATGGCAAAAGCCTTTTACGGCCGCAGCAGGGCTTATCATGAGGCTTTGGATGAGGGTTCAGAAGAAAAGATGCAAATTGCCCTGTTGCGAAATGTTATGGCCGGGGCCGAAGGTGAGAGGGAGGCAAAATTTGCAAAACAGCTAAGTAAATGGGTGTTTGCCAGTGAAAAGAACCTGAATTCCCAGAGCTTAAAGCAAATATTGCGCGCAGGGCCGGATTTTGCTCAAGGTGATTTTTATTAGTTCAATGTATTGCCAGTTGCCGTGTGTCTGACTATCGTCCCGGCAAAACGGTCAGGTGCAGTTCTGCCGCTAAAATGGAAGTATGCCAGATGAATGAACC
>JALSYJ010000144.1:0-13466 GCA_027071965.1 Robiginitomaculum sp.
CCAAACCAAAAGTATCGGTAAGAGAGGGAAAGACAAATACATCTGCATCTGCAAAATGACGGGTCAGCTCATCACCAAATTTGGCACCAGTAAACACTGCATCAGGATAGTTCTTTTTCAACGCCTCCAAATGCGGGCCATCGCCAACGATAACTTTGGTTCCCGGCAAGTTGGTTTCCAGAAATTTTTCAAGGTTCTTTTCAACAGAAACCCGGCCAACATTTACAAAAACCGGTCGCGGCAGATCTTTATAGACCCCGCCATCTGCACTGCGAAAATCAGGACGAAAAACTTCGGTGTCTACACCTCTGGCCCACGGAATAATGTTGTGAAAACCCCGCTTTTGCAGATCGTCACGCATGCTTGGGGTTGCTACCATCATGCAGCCACCGGAATTATGAAACCGGCGCATGAACCAATAGCCGGCACTTAGCGGAATAAACTTAAAACGGGCATTCACATATTCGGGGAATTTGGTGTGATATGACGTTGAATATGGCCAGCCCCATTTAAGACACAAGGATCTGGCCACCTGTCCCAACGACCCTTCGGTAGCAATATGAATACCATCTGGTTCAAATTCACGAATTCGGCGCTCAATATCTGGTTTGGCGCCAAAACACATGCGAATTTCCGGATAGGTTGGCAAAGGAAATGAACGATAGCCAAGACCTGGGTGAATAACTTCAACCTCATGGCCCAATGCCTCACATTCAGCTACCGTTTTGGTTAAAGTGCGAACCACTCCATTGACCTGAGGTTCCCACGCATCGGTAACCAGTAAAATACGCATAAACAAAACCCTGATATTTATTGTTCAAAAGCCTGCTTCTAACCCGAATTCACCGGATTGGCGAGAGATTTACCGCTGAACCTGCTCTGGCTTTTGTTAAAAAGCATTTGCCTGTCTGATATTTGTGGATGTAGAAGCAAAACCAACAAGAAAGACACAGGAAATACGCATGTCTGAAGCTATCAACTGGAACGCTCTTGATAACCACAAATATGAAGACGAAGACAAGCTGCTGTCCCGTCTTGGTGGACTTAGTGGCCTTGATGCGGATGCAAGAGAGCAAATCCGTTTGCAGGCAGTGGAATTGGTGGAGCTGGCCCGGGGACAAAAGCACCCCAAGGGCATGATGGAAAGCTTTCTTAGCGAATTTGGCCTGTCGAACAAGGAAGGGCTGGCCCTGATGTGTCTGGCTGAGGCTTTGCTGCGCGTGCCGGATGACAAGACGGCAGATGCCTTGATTGCGGAAAAGATTTCTTCTGGAAACTGGGCTGATCATGCGGGTAAATCTGATTCGCTTTTGGTTAATGCCTCGACCTGGGGCCTGATGTTAACTGGCAAAGTCATTGATGGTGGCCGGCAAATAGAAAAAGACCCGGCGGGATTGGTAAAACGGCTGGTTTCACGCATGGGAGAACCGGCTATTCGCGCCGCCATGTTGCAGGCCATGCGGATTATGGGCGAACAATTTGTATTGGGCCGCAATATCAAGAAGGCCTTAAAACGCGGCGGCAAATTCGGAAGCAAGGCACAACCTGCCATTTTTTCCTTTGATATGCTGGGCGAAGGTGCCTGTACCAAAGATGACGCAAAGCGCTATTTTGAGCGCTATGCTGCCGCCATCCACGATGTGGGCAAAGAACGCAAAAGTGGGTCAATACGCAAAGTATCCGGTGTTTCAGTAAAACTCTCGGCTCTGTTTCCACGATATGAAGCAGTGAATGGGGCGCGGGTGCATGAGGAACTTTACCCTGCATTGCTGAAATTGGCTAAATTAGCCAAAAGCTATGATATCGGGTTTTGTCTTGATGCCGAAGAAGCTGACCGCCTTATTATATCGCTGGAATTACTGGATCGACTGGCAAGGGAGCCAGACCTGTCAGGATGGCAAGGTTTGGGATTGGCCGTACAAGCCTATCAAAAACGCGCTCTTGGTGTGATTCGCAATTTGCAAAAACTGGCAAAGAAAACCAAAAGGCAATTTATGGTCAGGCTGGTCAAGGGTGCCTATTGGGATACGGAAATCAAACATGCCCAGCAAATGGGAACCCTGGATTTTGCCGTCTGGACCACAAAGCAGGCTACGGATTTGAATTTTCTGGCCTGCGCTAGGGCCTTGCTGTCAAATCCTGAGGAAATATACGCTCAATTTGCCACTCACAATGCTCACTCACTGGCCGCTGTGCAATGGATGGCGGAGCAGCAGGGGGTTGAGGTTGAGTTTCAACGGCTGCATGGCATGGGAGAGGCTTTATACCGGGCAGCCAATGAAGCATATGGCGGTGTAAGCTGTCGAATTTACGCCCCCGTCGGCAGCCATGATGATTTACTTCCCTATCTGGTGCGAAGATTACTGGAAAATGGAGCCAACACCTCATTTGTGCATTCGTTTCTGGATGAAAGTGTTCCGGCGGAAAAAGTCGCAGGAGACCCATTTGCCGGAATTTCTGAATTAAGCAGACATTCCAAAATTTCCCGTCCTGTGGATCTGTTCAAACGGCAAAGACGCAATGCGGCGGGGTGGGATCTATCCATGCAAAAAGTTCGCAATGAACTGCAGCAAGCGGTAATTACACTGGATAAAAAACTGCCATTGCCGTGCGGGCCGATAGTCGAGGGCAATATTTTGTCCGCAAATCCGGCACCCATTGCCAGCCCGGCAAACAAGAGCCAAAACGTCTCCATAACAAGTAACAGCACATTAGCAGATGTAGACAAGGCCTTTGCCAGCGCCCGGAAAGCCGCATTTAAGTGGAATGAATTGGGCGGAACCGCAAGAGCCGCCGTGCTCCATGCCTGTGCTGATGAGCTGGAACAGGCCGCACCGTTTTTTATTGCCCTGATGGCAAAAGAGGCTGGCAAAACTCTTGAAGATGGCATTGCCGAAGTACGCGAAGCTGTGGACTTTTGCAGATATTATGCTGTTCAGGCGGAACAGGAATTTACGACGCCAACAAAACTACCGGGCCCGGCCGGAGAAACCAACCATCACAGACTTAATGGCAGAGGGGTGTTTACCTGCATTAGTCCATGGAATTTTCCTTTGGCTATTTTTACCGGACAAATC
Organism: Robiginitomaculum sp.; assembly: GCA_027071965.1. Lineage (GTDB taxonomy): Bacteria > Pseudomonadota > Alphaproteobacteria > Caulobacterales > Maricaulaceae > Robiginitomaculum_B. Next base: position 3,078 of record JALSYJ010000144.1, read on the forward strand.
ATGGCGGCATTGGCAGCAGGCAATACTGTAGTGGCAAAACCTGCAGAGCAAACCCCGTTAGTAGCGTTTGAGGCGGTGCGTATGTTTCACGAAGCTGGAATACCGACAGATGTTTTACATTTATTGCCCGGCACCGGTGAAACCATTGGCGCAGCATTGGTCTCACACCCCGACCATGATGGTGTGGTGTTTACCGGAGGCACTGATACGGCACGCATAATCAATCAGGCCCTTGCCAAGCGTCCCGGGGCCATTGTGCCGTTAATTGCTGAAACCGGCGGCCTTAATGCGATGATCGTTGATACCAGTGCCTTGCGTGAACAGGTGGTTGACGATGTTATCGCCTCGGCATTTGGCTCTGCCGGGCAAAGATGTAGCGCCTTGCGAGTATTATTCCTGCCCGAAGATACCGCCTCAATGATGATCGAAGCCATTACCGGTGCCATGGCCGAGTTGCAATTAGATGACCCGGCCAACCCGCAAACAGACCTGGGGCCAGTGATAGACGAAGGCGCAATGAAAGGGCTGCAAGCTCATTTGCTGTCCCCACAAATGGCCAAGGGATTGCACTCTCAGGTGCAATACCTGAAATCTGATGGACATTTCTTTGGCCCGGCACTGGTGGAAATAAGCTCGCTTGCGGTACTGGAGCGCGAAGTGTTCGGGCCGATTCTGCATGTGATTCGCTATAGCCCTGAACAATTGCCGGATATGCTGGATGAAATGGCTGCCAAGGGCTATGGTTTAACCTTGGGCGTTCATTCGCGTATCAGCGCCTTTGCCGAACAGGTTCAAAAACACCTGCTAGCAGGAAATGTATATATCAATCGTTCAATGATCGGTGCTGTTGTCGGTGTGCAGCCATTTGGCGGTATCGGTCTTTCCGGTACCGGCCCCAAAGCCGGCGGGCCGCATTATCTGCACAGGTTTGCCACCGAGCAGGTAGTAACAGTTAACATCTCCGCACAAGGAGGAGACCCGGAATTATTAAATCTGGACTGATCTGCACAATCACCAATTGCAGTAACGCTGCCAGCACGAGTTTATACGAATAATAGTCATCTAACAGGCATATATTCTGTAAGCCAGATTACAGCTTGATAAAGTGTTGGAATGCAAGGGGATTGTAGATATTTGTTGGCGTGGCTGTTTTGAAACTGAAAGACCACTTGCGAATTTCTGATGCGGGCGAGAATAAAATTACTAAAAAAAGCTTACGGATTTTCAGTGCGTTAGGCACTTGTTAACAAGAAAATTATTTTTTTTGCCCCCCAGATATTGACCCTGCGCGCGAACCAAAACACTATATGTAGTGTCGTAAGAGAAAAGTTTCGACAAGCAGTTATTTTTAATAAGCAACATTGATGCGATGGTTTTGCTGTCGGGTCGCGGGGAAAGTTGCGCCGGTGTTTGAAGCACTTTGGGGGAATTTAATTTATGGCACATGGTTCAATAAATCCATTCAACGCTCGCTCAGCAACTGCCAAACGGCATGAGCAGCCAACTGATGCTTCGCCGGTTTCAGCCAGGCTGGGCCTTACGGATGGGGCGTCTAATTCTCCAGACCTAAAGGTGATCTCAGGTGTTAGAATTGATCGTTCGCGCGATGATTTGTTGACTGATTTTGGCAAAGCCACGTTAAAAGACCGCTATTTGCTGCCTGGTGAAAGCTATCAGGATATGTTCGCCCGTGTTGCCACCGCCTATGCCGATGATCAGGAACATGCCCAACGCCTTTATGACTATATGTCAAAGCTGTGGTTCATGCCGGCAACGCCGGTATTGTCAAATGGTGGCGCTAAGCGAGGCCTGCCGATTTCATGTTTCCTAAATTCAGTAGGCGATTCGCTGGATGATATTGTTGACACCTGGAATGAGAATGTATGGCTGGCCTCTAATGGCGGCGGTATTGGCACTTATTGGGGTCGGGTGCGCTCAATCGGTGAAAAAGTTGGCGACAAAGGGGAAACAGCCGGGATTATTCCATTTGTGCGAGTTATGGACAGCCTGACCCTTGCTATTTCCCAGGGATCACTACGCCGGGGATCGGCGGCGGTTTATTTGGACATTCATCACCCCGAAATCGAAGAGTTTCTTGAAATTCGCAAACCATCTGGTGACTTTAACCGTAAAAGCCTGAACCTGCATCATGGCATCAATATTTCTGATGAATTTATGCTGGCCGTGCAAAATGGCGAGAGCTTTGCACTGCGCAGCCCCAAAACCAATGAGCCATTGCGTAAGGTTGATGCTCGTGCCTTGTGGCAGAAGATCCTGGAATTGCGCATCCAGACTGGCGAGCCGTATATTGTGTTTTCCGATACGGTAAACAAGGCAATGCCCAAGCATCAGCGCGAGCTTGGCCTGTCGGTAAAACAGTCAAACTTGTGTGCCGAGATCATGTTGCATACCGGGCCGGATCATCTGGACAAAGAGCGCACTGCCGTATGCTGCCTGTCCTCAATGAATGCGGAAAAATTCCTTGAATGGCGTGACGATAAACGGGTGATTGAGGATGTTTACCGGTTTTTGGACAATATCTTGCAAAGCTTTATCGACAACGCTCCTGAGGCGATGAAAAAGGCAAAATACTCAGCAATCCGTGAGCGCTCGGTAGGTCTTGGCCTGATGGGTTTTCACACCTTTTTGCAACAGCAAAATGTTGCCTTTGAATCTGCTATGGCCAAATCATGGAATCTACAGATTTTCAAGCATATGCGCCGAGCAGCCGATGCGGCCTCTCATCTTCTGGCCGAAGAGCGAGGTGCGTGCCCTGATGCTGCTGATGCCGGATTGATGGCTAGGTTTTCCCACAAGATAGCCGTTGCCCCTACTGCCTCAATCTCAATCATTTGCGGTGGGACTTCTGCCGGGATTGAGCCAACTCCTGCAAATATCTACACTCACAAGACCCTGTCCGGCTCGTTTACGGTCAAAAACCAGGTTTTACAGGAATTGCTGCAATCCAAGGGGTTAAATACCGATAGCGTCTGGACATCGATCATTGAACATGAAGGCTCGGTGCAGCATCTTGAAGAACTGGATCAGCATGAAAAAGACCTGTTCAAAACAGCGTTTGAGCTGGATCAGCGCTGGGTGGTCGAACATGCTGGAGACAGGGCTAAGCTGATTTGTCAGTCGCAATCGGTGAACCTGTTTCTGGCTGGCGATGTTAGCAAATGGGATTTACACATGTTACATTGGACAGCATGGAAAAATGGCGTGAAATCGCTTTATTATTGCCGTTCAAAATCCATACAAAGAGCAGCTTTTGCCAATAGTAATTTGGAAGCACAAAGCGCCATGGGCGAGGCTGCCGTCACGGATTATGAGGAATGTCTGGCCTGTCAGTAGACCGGCTGTAGCGTTTCAGCTTCAAAATGAACCGGAATTATATTTCACTTAGTTTCCGGGTAGCCTGTTGCAGCCAATTGGCTGGTTCACCGGATAAATGTGGCATATGCGTCTCACGAACTTGTTTGTGATAGTTATCAAGCCATTTGGTTTCCGCTGGACTTAGTAATTCCGGTTTAATCAGGCAAAGGTCAATGGGAGCTAATGTTAAGCTCTCAAAGCCAAGCATTGGACGCTCTCCTCCCTCAATTTGCGCAGCAGCAGTAACCACCTGTAAATTCTCAATACGGATGCCAAATGCACCCTGCTTGTAAAAGCCTGGCTCATTAGAGACAATCATTCCGGCGCGCAATTCCGTGCTGTTCCAGCCCCTGGTAATGCCTTGTGGCCCCTCATGCACCCCAAGGTATGAGCCAACACCATGTCCGGTGCCATGATCATAATCAAGACCAGCCTCCCACAGATACATACGGGCCAGAGCATCAAGATGGGTGCCAGTGGTGCCCGCCGGGAACCTTACTCTGGACAATGCAATATGTCCCTTTAACACCCGGGTGAAGCGATCGCGCATTTCATCATCAGGCTTGCCTATGGCCACAGTTCTGGTCACATCAGTAGTGCCCTCTAAATATTGGCCGCCACTATCAATTAAGAACAATGAACCCGGCTCCAGCGCTAAATTGGTATTGGTGTTGACCCTGTAATGCACAATAGCGCCATTTGGCCCGGCACCGGAAATAGACTCAAATGAAATGTCTTTTAGTTCTGGCGCAGCCGTTCTAAAACTCTCCAGCTTGCTGGCAGCGGTAATTTCGTCAACAGCGCCATTTTGTACTGAATCGCTCGATAACCAGTGCAAAAACCGCACAAGGGCCAAGCCATCGCGGCGATGGGCAATGCGCGCACCTTCAATCTCGACCTCATTCTTGCACGCCTTGGGGATCAGGCATGGGTCCTGCGCTCTTACAATTTGCACACCTGAACTGGCAGCAGCTTCAAAATACCATGCCGATGCCGATGCCGGGTCAATTCGTAAAGCCGAGCCCTTTAGGGAGGAAATGTTCGCCTCTATTGCGGATTCAGGTTTGATTGTTATGGAGTTTCCCAAATGTATTCGGGTTTCATCAGTAAGTTTTGCTTCATTGACAAACAGGCAGGCGGTGCCGTCTTTATGTACCATTGCCGTGGATAGCGGCAAAGGCGAACAGGCCACATCGCCCCCGCGAATATTAAACAGCCAGGCAATGCTGGAAGGAGCCGTAATCAAGGTGGTATCCACACCCTGTTCCTGTAATTCACTGGCAATCGCAGCGATTTTGCTGCCATGCGATACACCGGCAAACTCAATTGGGTGCGGATGAATCAAGGCCGAAGGGGCCTCGGGGCGGCCTCCCCACACCTCATCAACCGGATTGCTTGTCAGAGCCAGCAAAGAGGCACCAGAGAGCTCTGCAGCTTTCTGCCAGCGCGCAAGATTATCCGGGCTAACCAGACGCGGATCATAGCCGATGCGCTCGCCGTTTTTGGCCTGTGCCGCAATCCAGCCAGCAACACCTGGATCAAGCAGATCGGCAAATTCGTACAAATTGCTGTCCACCTGAGCACGAACCTGCAGGGTGTAGCGACCATCGCTGAACATAACTGCCCGGTCACTCATAATTATGGCGGCACCTGCAGAGCCGGTAAATCCACTCACCCAACCCAGCCGGTCTGCATTCGCCGGAAGATATTCATTTTGATATTCGTCCTCGTGCGGAACGATCAATCCGTCGAGCTGCAACTCGGCTAAACGGGCGCGCAAAAGCGGTAAATTGGCCCGACCAATATGCGGCCCGCCAGTAACTTCAAAGTTCTGTATCATAGGAACAGCCTAGGCTGAACATACAAAGCTGGCAACCATCTGACCGGCAAATTTACTTATGCAAAAATGCATATCACGCCTGATGCTTTGGTTCTTTTACAATCACCGACCATAGCCCATATGAGGTTCATAAAGTCAAAAGACCAAACAAAAACAAAAAGGAGACTCCCCATGTCATTCATCAAGTCATTCTTCCGACCGTCACAATCTGATGCCGTTGTTCTGGTGCCATCCAACAGCAATGACCCGCACCTTGGTGGGCCATCACCAAAACGTCCACATCTGGCTGATCGCAGAAAAGAGCGTCGCACTCGTCGTGAACAGCGCGCCGCATAATTAGCGAATATATCTCATTTTCGGCTTCTAGATCATTTTGCCAATAGCGCCACCTGATATAACAGGTGGCGCAGCCATGTCTTTTTCAATTTTGATGCGGCCTTAAAACCTGTTGCCACCTTGTCCACGGGGCAAGGGTTGGTGCCAGCGGTGAACATATGGCTGGCTGCATCTGCCCTTACGAGCGATGGGAGACACCCTAACCTCTTACATTATAACAGGTTTAAGGTTGGCGGGCGCCTTTTACACTTATCCCCTAAACCAAAGGGTCAGCAAATATACCCAAGGGATAGAAAAATTTGCGCTGACCCTATGAGTGACCCTTATCACTGACCGTCACTCCGGCGAAAGCCGGTATCCAGTTGGATGTTGGTTAGGCGCGCATTGTCAGGATTGCCCACTCGCCGCGATGTTGTAAGCGCAGCAATTGCAAACCAAAACCCGTATAGGCCGAGGTCACGGCTTCGGCCTGCGTTTCCAAAAGACCGGCCAGTATCAAAACGCCACCGGGCGCCAGCAGTGAGCTGATGCCAGAAGCCATGTCAATCAATGGCGCCGCCAGAATATTTGCAAACACCAGATCAAATCCGCCCACCTGCAATGCCGGATGCTCCACCCCATCGGCTATAAGGAGTTCAATTTTGTCCTGAACGCCATTGATTTGAACATTACTGCTGGCGACCTCTATGGCTTCAGGGTCAATATCAGTAGCAATTATGTCCGCAGGCAAAGTCATGGCTACAGCAATCGCCAAAATTCCGGCGCCGGTTCCCAGATCCAATACCCGTGATGGCACAACCCCGGCCAACAGCAGTTTATCCAGCTCTATCAGGCAGCCGCTGGTGGTTTCATGATGCCCTGTGCCAAAAGCCATGCCGGCTGGAATACATATGCAAACATCCTTAAGCTGATCACTTGCCTCTTCGTGGGAGCCGTGAATGAAAAACCGTCCGGCGCGCTGGGAGGTTAAATAACGCAAGGACTCAATGACCCAGTTCTTTTCCGGCAGTGGTTTAATATCCACATGCAGATGATCAGGAATGTCAAGATCGCCCATCTGTTCTGCAGGCTGCTGCGCAAAGATTATCTGCAATCGCCAATCAGGTAATTCGTCATCAAACAATGAAAAAGAGAGCGGTGGCTCAACCAAACCATGCAAATGGTTTTCAATGTCCAGCAAATCTGACTTGGGCCCGACAATGGCCACCTGCCACAGCTCAGACAAAACTTTTGCTTTCGATGTTTTGGTGATGATCGTGCAGACACAATTGATGATTGGCCAGGGTCTCAATCACCCGGCAGGAGCCACTGGTATTGCCCATGTCACAGGCCTGTATGCGCTTTAACTCTTGTTCCAATTGCTGCAAAGCATGAATACGGTCGCGAATTTTGGCCAGATTCTCCGCAACAATGGCATCAGCAGTAGCACAAGGCTTTTCCGGCTGATCTGCCAAAGACAGTAACTCTTTGATTTGCGGCAGGGAAAACCCCAAAGAACGGGCATGACGAATAAAAGCCAGTCGCTTTAGGTCATTTGGCCCGTAACGGCGCTGCCCGGCCTGATTGCGCCACGGCTCCGGCATTAAACCCAGTTTTTCGTAATAGCGAACCGTTTGCACATTGCTGCCGGTTTCTTTGGCTATTTTGCCGATTGAATAATCCATAAAATAACTCTTGTCCCTATAGCTGCTACAGGGTGCAATATAATGCAAAACAGCCAAAAAGGAACCAGTAATGGGTGCCAGTTGCGGACACGATAATCAATTTGACGGTGAAAGCCCAAAGTACAAGGCCGCGCTTTGGGCGGTTATTGCCATAAATGGCGGCATGTTCATTGTAGAAATGGGCGCAGGAGCCCTTTCCGGATCAATGGCCCTAAAGGCAGATGCTCTGGATTTTTTAGGTGATACAATGACCTATGCTTTAAGCCTGTATGCGATTGGCATGTCATTGCGCTTTCGCGCTGGTGCTGCCATGTTAAAAGGAATGTCACTGGCAGTGTTGAGCCTTTGGGTTTTGGCCAGCTCCATCTGGCATTTCTTTGGCACCACAATACCCGATGCCCCAACAATGGGCTGGATAGGATTTATGGCATTGGTTGCCAATGTGGTTTCGGTGTTAATTTTACTTAAATTCAAAGATGGCGACTCCAATGTACGCTCGGTCTGGCTGTGTTCACGCAATGATGCTATTGGCAATGTAGCCGTTATCGGAGCGGCATGGCTGGTAGCGATCACCCAAAGCAAATATCCTGATCTGGTAGTTGCCATATTGATGAGCACCTTGTTTTTGTCCTCTGCGTGGCAGATTATCAAGCAGGCCAGCAATGAATGGAAACATGATGGTCAGCACTAAAGGGCTATGGCTATTCGAGTTTTTCCGACAAGGAAACCAATAGGTCACTTAGCGGGTCTTCCTCTGGAGTTTCAGTAATTTCAGGTGCCATGATCAAAGCCGGATTGGGCGATGGGCGTTTCTTTAGCCATTCACTCATATAGGCTTGCCATATCTGCGCCGGAAGACCGCCTCCGGTTACTTGTGCCATCGGCCTGTTTTGATCATCACCAACCCAGACACCGGCGGTTTCTGCCCCGGCATATCCAATAAACCATGCATCACGGAAGCGGTTAGTGGTGCCGGTTTTACCCCCAGCCTCATAGCCCGCAATGCGGGCCCTGCGCCCTGTTCCCTCGGTTATTACAGTTTGCAGCATCAAATTAATTCCAGCCAGTTCATGATCTGCGATTACTTTTGAAGGAGGTATTTGTTTACGCTGCCATAATACCGGCCCCCCTTGCACACTGATTTTGGAAATACCGTGCGGTTGTGCCCGATACCCGCCATTGGCAAACGGCGCATAGGCGGATGTAAGTTCGATCAGGGAAGTGGCATTGGTTCCAAGTGACATGGAACGGGTGGTTGCAATTGGCATGTCCATGCCCAGACGGCGTGCAGTTCTGGCCACGCGGGTTCGACCCACTTCTTCGGTCAATTGCACCGCCACTGTGTTCACCGAGGTGGCAAGGGCTGTTTTCAGGCTGATTTTACCTTTGAATTCATCCTTGTAATTTCGCGGTGTCCAATCACCAATGGTAACAGGCTTATCTTCGCGAATTGTCCATGGGCCAAGCCCGTTTTCAAGAGCCGCCAGATAAACAAAAGGCTTAAAAGCAGAACCTGGCTGTCTTTTGGCCTGTGTTGCCCGGTTGAACTGGCTTTTTGCGTATGATTTACCACCAGCCATAGCTTCAACACCACCATCGGGGGCCAAGGCCACCAATGCGCCCTGGTTTGCGTTTTTCTTTGCCTGATCGGCAGTTAACACCTTGGCCAATGCCCGCTCAGCCGCCCGTTGCGCCGTCAGATCAAGAGTGGTGTGAACGATTAGATCTGTTTTAACCTCGCCAACCCGTCGTCGCACTTGCGGAGCCAGCCAATCAACAAAATATGATGCTGACGGTGTTGCCTTTACCGGTTTTACCAGAATTGGCTTAGCAAAGGCCCGTTCTTGTTCTTCAGAAGATATCTTGCCCGTTTTGACCATGACATCCAGAACAATAGTGGCCCTGCGCTCAGCACGGGCAAGATCAGAGGTTGGGCTGTAACGATTGGGAGCTTTTAACAGGCCCGCAATCATTGCGGCTTCGCCCAGATCCAGATCTATTGCCGGCTTGCCAAAATATGAAAGTGCAGCCGCCTCAACCCCCCATGCCCCGCGCCCAAAATAGACCCGGTTCAAATAAAGTGATAAAATTTCATCCTTGGAAAACTTCTGTTCCAGCCACAGGGCCAGCATTAATTCCTGGGCTTTGCGCTTATAGGTGCGCTCTGATGACAGGAACAGGTTTTTTGCCAATTGCTGCGTTAAGGTCGAACCGCCTTGTACAATATGCCCGGCACGGACATTGGCCCACATAGCCCGGGCCAGACCGATAATATCCACACCAAAATGATCATAAAACCTTCTGTCCTCTACCGACAAGATGGCATCAATCAAACTATCCGGTAGCTTGCCAAGTTCCACCGGAGGAGCATATGCCGCTCCTTGTACGGCAATAACCTGCCCGTGGCGATCCAAAAACGTGACACTTGGCCGGCGTTCCACCTGCCAGAGACCGGAAGTGTCCGGTAAATCACTGGCATAGGTCACCAGAACAAATACGCCGATCAACCCTGCCCATACTGACATCACAAGTGACCAATATACGGTCTTGCCAAATACTTTTGACCAAAAACCCTTTGGTTGTTTTTTGCTAGATTTTGAGCCTGCTCTGCTGGCGCGGGCAGGTTTTGCAGTCGGTTTATCTGATTTTACGCTACGCTTTTTAGGCGAAGAAGACTTATTAGCGGAATAGCTGCGCTTGCCGATGGTTATCGGTTTGCGCCTGGCTTTTTTTGCTGGCGGTTTTCCTGATCGTTTGTTGACCAAGTTTATCCCCGTGACATTTAACGTAAAGTCCGGCAAGCAATCTGCGCCAAAGCCATTAAGAGCCGATGAATCAATTATGCGGTTTGGGTGTCGCTATTCGCTTCGAATCATTGTTTTACAATAAAAGAGCAAAACAGGGGACTTGATGGGCATAAAAATCACACTGAATGTCATGTTGGCGCAGCGAAACATGAAAGCCAGGGATCTGGCAGAATTTGTCGGCATTACCGAACAAAACCTGTCATTGCTGCGTACGGGTAAGGTAAAGGGTGTACGCTTTTCCACATTGGCCAAAATCTGCGAGGCGCTTGACTGCAAGCCCGGCGATATTCTGGACTTTGAGTCTGACTAAAGCATTTTTAGCAAAAGTGGGCACCGGTTTTGCGGCCAAAAATGCGATAAACAAAGA
>JALSYJ010000144.1:13476-13774 GCA_027071965.1 Robiginitomaculum sp.
GGTTTTTTGTGTCCTACCGCTTCGCTACTTGAGGAGTCTTTAATGTCCTACCGCCTAGCGGCTACTTGAGGAGTCTTTGTTTGCGCTACCGCGACGGCAAGCCTCGCTACTTGAGCGCGGGTTTTGCGGCCAAAAATGCGACAGATAGGAATCTTGCATTTTTAGCAAAAGTGGGAAGGTTTTTTGTGTCCTACCGCCTAGCGGCTAGTTTAGGCGCATGCTTCGTCCTGTCACGTTCGTCACTTACGGGCTTGATCCGTAAGTCCATACACCCATGTTAATGCGCGGGGGCCAAGGT
>JALSYJ010000145.1 GCA_027071965.1 Robiginitomaculum sp.
TGGTCTGCGCGTCGGATACCTCGAATGGATCAGAACCGCAATTATCGGAAAAACCATCCTCGACGAACATTTTCTTAATCACGCCATCTTCCACATACATGGAATAGCGCCAGCTTCTCATCCCGAACCCAAGATTAGATTTATCCACTAACATACCCATTTTACGGGTGAATTCCCCGCTTCCATCAGGAAGAAGAAACACGTTTTTGGCACCAAGATTTTGCCCCCACTGATACATGCAAAAAGCATCATTTACCGACAAGCAAACAACCGTATCAACACCTTGCGCAACCAGATCATCAAAAGCAGCCTCATAGCCTGGCAGATGGGTACTGGAGCATGTTGGAGTAAACGCCCCTGGCAGGGCAAACAATACTACATTTTTGCCACCAAAAAGCTCATCGGAGCTAAGATCCTTCCACTCAAACGGATTATCGCCGTCCAGAGCATCATTACGCACACGGGTTTTGAACACAACATCAGGAACTTTTGAATTGATCATAGCATTTCTCCAATTGATCTTAATTTGGGTGCAGTAAGATGAAAAAAATCGACATTTGTCAATCAATTTTGCCAGTTTATATGCAGCGTCTCAAGAGGCTTTAATCCCGCTGTAATAAGGCAATCAGGCTTGAAGTATCCCATCGCGATCCGCCCATAGCCTGCACATCGGCATAAAACTGATCCACCATTTTTACCATAGGCAGATTTGCGCCATTTATTTTCGCTTCCTGCATGGCTACCCTTAAGTCTTTTCGCATCCAGTCAACAGCAAAACCAAAATCAAACTCATTTACCGCCATGGTTTTGTGGCGATTATCCATTTGCCAACTTTGCGCCGCCCCCTGCCCGATGGCCTCGACCACAGCTATTGGATCCAGCCCGGCCGCTTTTGCAAAATTCAAGCCTTCGGCCAGGCCTTGCAAAACCCCGGCAATACAAATCTGGTTGACCATTTTTGTAAGCTGCCCGGAACCGACACCCCCCATATGTTTGATCGCCTTGGCATATGCGCCCATAATCGGCCTTGTAGCATCAAAGTCCGACCCTGAACCTCCACACATAATAGTAAGTTGTCCGGTTTCGGCGCCTGCCTGCCCCCCGGACACTGGCGCGTCCACAAACCCGAGGCCAAAGGAAGTTGCCATATTAGCAATTTCACGAGCCAGATCGGCAGATGTAGTGGTGTGATCAACAAAAACCGCACCTTTCTTCATATGACTAAAGACACGATCAGTAATTGCCCGCACATCCGGATCATCGCCCAGACAGGCAAGTACAAAATCTGCTTCCATAACCGCATATTCGGCAGTATCTGCCACATGCCCCGCAAACGCTTCCCCCCATTGTTTGGCTGTAGAAGTCGTACGGTTCCATACCCGCACATGATGACCAGAATTCACCAAATGCCCGGCCATGGGAAAGCCCATAGTGCCAAGGCCAAGAAAGGCAAGTTTTGTCACGCTAAAACCTCCAGATTTTATAAGAGCTGCCAACTCAATTACATAATTTTACCAAAGCACAAAGGCTAATATGACCAAATGCTTTCAAATTCGGATATGTTTTCATGCAAGATAAATTGCCAAAATTAAATCTGCAAAAAACCTTATCCTCATTTTCCCACGGGATAAGAGCCAGAGGCAAGGCGCATTTGTGTGACATCCTGTTTGAATCACTTGCGCGGGGCAAGCAGGCAAAACCCTTGATATTTATGGGGCTTGAAAAGAAATATTTACCTGTCAAAGAGCTTATGTTTGGATGCGTGGCAACCCAACCCTGCAATTATAACAGTTTTGGCAAGTGCGGGCATCATTATCACTTATCCCCGACCCTCAAGGGTCAGCCAGTACCCATCAGGGTCATTTAAGGGTTACTTTATTGCCAACAAGTGCTTTTTGGGTGTGATTACAGTGCTTCTAAAGTATCAACAAGGGACAGCGAAAATTCACACTGACCCTTAGCGCTGACCCTTAGCGCTGACCCTAAGAGTGACCCTGGCTACATATCCGCTGCCAATGCTGGAAATGCTGCCTTGAACCTTCCAAGTGAGGGCTTGTCCAATTTGATCAGGCAGTCCATGTCCCCGGCTTCTATAGCCTCGCATTGTAAAATTCGTCCATTGCTCTGGATCCAGCCAAATACATCGCTTTGGCTCGCTGGAATGGTCAATTGCAGAAGGCATTGATCCTGTCCCAGCACTTCATACATTCTGCGACGCAATTCATCCATGCCCTCCCCACTGTGGACACAAATCATTACCGGACTTGTTGCTCTTTTGGCTGATTGTGCTTTTAGGAAGTCATAAGCCTCCTCATCAAGCAAATCAATCTTGTTCCAGACTTCCAGAACCGGTGGCAGATCATCGTCAGTTCCCTGGATATTTTGCAAAACCTGTTGCACGTTCAGATGCTGTTCTTCTGAAAACGGCGAGGAAATATCACGAACATGCAAAATTAAATCCGCTTCGGTCACTTCTTCCAGCGTGGCCCGAAATGCTGCTATCAACTCGGTAGGCAAATTGGAAATGAAGCCCACAGTATCAGAAAGCATTGCGGTAAAATCGTCGGCGAGCTTTATTTCACGAATAGTGGGATCCAAAGTGGCAAACAACATGTCTTGCACAAATACACCGGCATCGGTCAGGTAATTAAACAAGGTGGACTTGCCGGCATTGGTATAGCCGACCAACGCAACAATCGGACAATCACGTTTTTTGCGGGCTTTGCGATGCAGCCTTCTGGTGCGCCGCACCTTTTCCAACTGTCGCTCCAGCACAATTGCCTTGTCAGACAAAGCTCGCCGGTCAGATTCAATCTGGCGCTCTCCGGGCCCGGCCAAAAACCCCTTGCCGCCCCGTTGGCGTTCCAAGTGTGTCCATGTCCGCACCAATCGCGAACGCTCATAGGCAATACGGGCAAGCTCAACCTGCAGGCGCCCTTCTTTGGTGCGGGCTCGAATGGAAAAAATTTCTAAAATCAGGCCGGTGCGATCCAGCACTTTTACCTGTAGCGCAAGTTCAAGATTGCGCTGTTGTACCGGAGTTAACTCACCATCAAAAATCAGCAATCCTGCCCGGGTTTGCTTGAACTTCTGCAACAGATTATCAATGGCTCCGCCGCCTATATAAGTGGCCGGAATTATTTTTCTTAAATTCAAAACCCTGCTATCAACTACATCAAGGTTTAAGGCAATTGCCAGCCCTGCTGCCTCATTGACGGCGTTTTGCGGATCAATAGCGCTTGACCCGCTTTGCAGATGGGGGTGAATAATGATTGCAGCTTGTGCATTAGCGGCCAAAGAAGAAGCGCTCAATCTTCGTCAACCTCATCCGCAGGATCAAACAAGGTTACCGGCGATGAAGGCATAATAGTTGATATGGCGTGCTTATATACCAATTGCGAATGTCCATCTCTGCGCAATAACATGCAGAAATTATCGAACCAGGTGACAACCCCTTGTAATTTAACCCCGTTAACCAGAAAAATTGTCAGTGGAGTTTTGGTCTTTCGCACCGTATTTAGAAACGTATCCTGCA
>JALSYJ010000146.1 GCA_027071965.1 Robiginitomaculum sp.
TTGGCGATCATGCCCGTGATCATCTGCAATTGGATGCGCCATTGACTTCGGATATTGTGGGATATTGTTCACCGGTATCACGCTGGATTGGAACCGTTTGTGAACCATCGGATGTATCCTCCATGGCAGTGGAGGCTGTGCAGCAATCTTATGGGCCAGAGCCGGGTGTTGCCAGCTTGATATTGCCTGCTGATTGCGCCTGGTCTGATCAGGAACCAGACGTGATAAAGGGTGCAGATATGCCCAAACGGGCTGTTGTATCTGCGGCCCGCATTGCTGAAGTGGCATCACAAATAAAAGCTGCAAAAAATCCAGTGCTTTATCTTGGTGATCTGGCAACGCAGGAGGCAGGGGTATTTAATGCCGGGCGCATTGCAGCCGTGCTGGGATGTCGGGTGTTTATGGAAACTTTTGCCACGCGCATGTCCCGTGGCTCATCACGTTTTAGTGCACAGCGCCTTAGTTATTTTGGCGAAAGCGCGCTTGAAGATATGAAGGATTGCGACCTGCTGGTGATTGCTGGCTCTAAGGCCCCGGTATCATTCTTTGCTTATCCGGAGGTGGGATCAGAACTGACCCCGCCGGGAGCTGAGGTTTGCATGCTTGCTGATGCCGCCATGGATACGGTACAGGCTCTTGCCGATCTGGCCGACATGTTGCAGGCTCCGGCAAAGCCTGAGCTGGCACCGCGGGCTTCTGCGCCTGATCTTGATCGTGATCAGCCATTAAATCCCGGATTTGTTGGTTTGTCCTTATTGCGGCACATGCAAGATGGCTCGGTGATTTGTGATGATGCCACCACTTCGGGCATGGGGGTGTATCCGTGGCTGGAGAACGGCCCTGATCATGAATGGCTGTGTCTTACTGGTGGTGCTATTGGCATGGGCATGCCGCTGGCGGTGGGGGCAGGTTTGGCCTGTTCTGACAAGCAGGTATTTGCTTTGTGTGGTGATGGGGCGGCAGCCTATACCTGTCAGGCCCTGTGGACTCAGGCCCGTGAAAAACAAAACATTATCAATGTGGTCTTTGCCAATCATTCTTATTTGATTTTGAATTTTGAACTGGCCCGGGTCGGGGCTGGAGATCCCGGCCCGGCTGCGCAGTCCATGCTGGACTTGTCCAATCCCAACATTGACTGGGTAGCTTTGGGAAATGGATTTGGTGTACCATCAGTAAGCACCAAAACCGCCGGAGAATTTGATGATGCTCTGGTTCATGCAATGGCCCTGGGGGGGCCGCATTTGATAGTCGCCGAAATTTGAAGGGCTTGTTATGGAATTTGATTACATAATTGTCGGGGCTGGCTCAGCAGGTTGCGTTCTTGCCAACCGGCTGTCTGCGGATAGTAAGAACAAGGTATTGCTGCTGGAGGCAGGCGGTAAAGACAAGTCGCCAATGATCCACATGCCAGCCGGGTTTATGAAATTATTGTATGATCCAAAAAACAACTGGATGTATGAAACCGAAGCCGAGCCCAACCTGAACAATCGGAGCATATTCCAGCCACGGGGCATGACGCTGGGTGGTTCTTCTTCGATCAATGGTATGCTGTGGGTGCGGTGCCAGCCTCGTGATTTTGATTTGTGGGCGCAAGCTGGCAATAAGGGTTGGGGCTGGGAACAGGTTTTGCCGGTTTATAAATCAATCGAAGATCACGCCCAGGGAGCAAGCGATCTGCGCGGAACCGGCGGGCCGATGGCGGTTACTGATTTTGAGGAAACCGATTTTGTCTCTGATACAATTATCGAGGCAGTGGCCGAAAAAGGCATAGCAAAACATCCTGACTTAAATACTGAAGATCAAGAAGGTGTTGGCTATTTTCAAACCTCTATTAAGAACGGAAAGCGTTTTAGTGCAGCGCGCGGCTATCTTGATCCGGTAAAGTCGCGGCCAAATCTTACCATATTGACCGAAGCAAGGGTTGCAAAACTGGTGCTTGATGGCAAGAAATGTACCGGGCTGGAATTTATTCACAAGGGAAAGTCCAGCACTGCCAAAGCCGGCAAAGAGGTGATAGTTTCAGGAGGTGCGTTTAACTCTCCACATATTTTACAGCTTTCAGGTATCGGCGCGGCCGATGTTTTACAGCAGGTGGGGATTGAGGTATTGCACGAATTGCCCGGTGTCGGCGAGAATTTGCAAGATCATTTAAGCTGTGCGGTATCTTGTCGTTTGTCAAAGCGCTTGGGTTATAATCATCGGGTGCAGGGTTTGCCTTTGATTTGGGAAATGTTGCGGTATATGACCACTAAAAAGGGGGCGATGGCAATTGCTCCGGCTCATATCGGAGCATTTATCAAGTCCCGGCCAGAGCTGGAAACTCCTGATCTGCAATTTCATTTTCTTGGGGCAAGTCTGGAGATCGAGGGTATGAAACCACGCAAATATCCGGGCATGTTGGGCGCTGTTTATCAGATGCGACCCGAAAGCAGGGGCTGGGTGCGCGCCGGATCAAATGACCCTATGGTAAAACCAAAAGTGTTTTGCAATTATCTGGATAGCGAAGAAGACGTACGCTCTACTATTTACGGATTAAAGTGGATGCGCGAATTATTTGCCAGCAAAACCTTTGACGATATTCGTGCAGAAGAGGACAATCCTGGTTCCGATGTTGTAACTGATGCTGATTGGGGGGATTATTTGCGCGATCATGGCTCTACCCTTTATCATCCGGTGGGTACATGCAAAATGGGTTCAGATAAAATGGCAGTAGTTGACGACCGTCTGCGGGTTCACGGTATTTCAGGGCTGCGCGTTGTAGATGCCTCGATCATGCCGCGCTTAACCTCGGGCAATACCAATGCGCCAACCTTGATGATTGCCGAAAAAGCCAGCACAATGGTTTTACAAGACGCAAAGACTTAACAACTACAGGATCAAAAGGGGCAGGCACATGCCAGAATATACATGCTTTGATGTAGATATCAGCGATAATATTGCCCATATTGTGCTAAAGCGCGGTGCTGAACTAAACACCATGACCCCGGCTTTCTGGCAGGAACTTCCGCAAATTGTTCGCAAGATCGATGCTGCTGCTGCGGCGCGGGTGATTGTAATTTCATCTACTGGCAAACACTTTACTGCCGGGATGGATTTTGCCGTATTTGGTGCAAATGATGGCCTGATGGCCGCTGATGATCCCAATAGTAGGGGAAATGGTCAACGACGCGAAGCATTGCGCCGGTTTGTAGCTACGTTGCAAGATACATTTAATGCGCTGGAGGCCGCCCGCATGCCGGTTATTGCTGCCGTACAGGGCGGATGTATTGGCGGTGGCATGGATATGATATCGGCCACTGATATTCGTTATTGTACCCGTGATGCTTTTTTCTGCATTCAGGAGGTGAATCTGGCAATGGTGGCCGATGTGGGAACTTTCCCGCGTCTAGGGCATTTAATTCCGCATGGCTGGATACGTGAAATGGCCTATACCGGTCGCAGGCTATCTGCTGAAAAGGCTATGGAAATTGGTCTGGTTAACGAGGTTTATGAAAGCCATGATGACATGATGGCGG
>JALSYJ010000147.1:0-3001 GCA_027071965.1 Robiginitomaculum sp.
GCCAATATGGCTGCGTCACTCATCACCCATGAGCAGATCACAACCACCTTGCCCAAGGCCAAAGAGCTAAAGCCAATTGTGGATAAGTTGATCACTTTGGCCAAAAAGGGTGATCTGGCTTCACGCCGGCGCGCTATTTCCAAAATACGCGATGAAGAGGCAGTCAAAAAATTATTTGCCATAATGGGTGAGCGCTATAAGGATCGTCAGGGTGGATATACTCGGGTTCTAAAGGCTGGGTTTCGCTTTGGTGATAATGCGCCGCTGGCAGTTATCGAACTGGTGGATCGTGATGTAGATGCCAAAGGTAAAGGCGATCGTGAAAGACTGGCCGCTGAGGAAGCTGCTGAAGGTTGAGCCTGGCTTTGTGCCGTATTGATGAAAATTAAAAACCGCCTGGTATCTGTGCCGGGCGGTTTCATTTTATTACAATTTGGTTACGCTTGTGCTTCTGCCTTGATTTTGTCGTTGAAAGCTACGAAATGTAAGTCATGAAAGCTATAAATCTGTTTATTGTGTTGGCGTTGGTTTTATTGTCGGGCAAAGCTCATGCTGATGCTTTGCGGCAAATTCCAATTGATCAAGCACAAGTACAATTAAGCTATGCACCAATTGTCCGCGAGGCAGCGCCGGCGGTAGTCAATGTGTATTCCAAACGAACCGTGCAGACGGCGGGCAGTGGATTTAGTGGCTCCTTGTTCGAGCGCATGTTTGGCCCTGGGATTTTTGGGCCACAGGAACGGGTACAGCAATCCCTTGGCTCCGGAGTGATCGTTGGCGAAGATGGTGTAATTGTTACCAATAATCATGTGGTAAAAGGCGCTGATGAATTGCGTGTAGTGCTGTCTGATCGGCGTGAATTTGATGCAAAACTGCTTTTGGCCGATGAAAAAACTGATTTGGCGGTACTGCGTATCAAAACCGATGGCGAAATTCTGCCAAGCATGCCATTTCCTGATGAAGAAGCCGAAGTTGGTGATCTTGTTTTAGCCATTGGCAATCCCTTTGGGGTGGGTCAGACAGTAACCTCTGGTATTGTTTCGGCCACGGCTCGCACTGATGTTGGGGCTAGTGACTATGCCTTTTTTATTCAGACTGATGCTGCGATCAACCCAGGAAATTCAGGTGGAGCGCTGGTTTCCATGCAAGGCAAGCTGCTGGGAGTAAATACAATTATTCTCTCCCGCTCTGGAGGGTCTAACGGGATTGGGTTTGCGATACCGGCATCAATGGTGCGCCGGGTGGTTGAAGCTGCGATTGCGGACGGTGAGGTCGTACGGCCATGGTTTGGGGCCAGGTTACAAAATATTGATCGCGATTTATCAGCTTCTTTGGGGCTGGATCGCCCGCGCGGGGCTTTGGTTTCTGAGATATATCCCAAAAGCGCCGCTGCCAAAGCTGGGGTCAAGCGTGGTGATGTGATATTGGCGATTGATGGCAAAAATATCAATTCGGAACAGGGCTTACGCTTTCAATTGGCAATTCACAAAATCGGTAAAAAAATTCCCATCACTATTTTTCGTGATGGCAAAGAGATAACAAGGAAGTTATCAACCCGCGCCGCACCCGAGACGCCTTTGCGCAACAATACAAGAATTGAGGGGACTCATCCGTTTGGTGGAGCTGAAATTGCCAATCTGTCTCCGGCCTTGGCCGAGGAGAGAAGTTTTGATCCGTTTGCAAAAGGCGTGGTGGTCTTAAATGTCCCGTCACGATCTGCGGCCAGATATTATGGCGTGCTTCGCCCCGGTGATATTATTCTTGATCTTAATGGTGTTCGCATTGATCAGGTAGAGGATGTAAAGCGTGCAATACGTGCCGGAGAGAACAGTTGGCGTTGGCCGATAAGGATAGAGCGTGGCGGACGGGAGGTATCTGGCACAATTCGGATTCGTGGATAGAGCATTTTTAGCAAAAGTGGGCACCGGTTTTGCGGTAAAAAATGCGACAGATAAAGATTTGCATTTTTAGCAAAAGTGGGAAACTCTTTTAATGTCCTATCGCCTAGCGGCTACTTGAGGACTCTTTGCTGCGCTACCGCCTAGCGGCTATTTTACGCGCGGTTTTACGGTTGAATAAATGCGAGAAAACAAAGGTTAGAGAGCAAGTTTTTAGAAACCTTGAACCTAAAATGCTATGGGCGTGATTTTGAGCTTGGGCTTAAGCATTATAATTGCCGAAATGTTTTTTGCATTTCCAATGTAAATTTAGGTTCAAACGATAAAAAAAATACTATAATAACAGCTCCTGCTTTTATGGCCCCGTAGCTCAGCTGGATAGAGCACCGGATTTCTAATCCGGCGGTCGTACGTTCGAATCGTACCGGGGTCGCCAGCTTGGCATATCTTATGCAGTATAATACTGCTTTGGTTTTTGTATCTTGCAAGATGACAAAGCCCGGAAAAGACGTTATTGTCGGCTTCTCAAACTAAAAATCTGCGTAATAAATCAAAAATGACAGATAGTTTGCGAAGCAGGGGAAGCATATGGTCAAGGACTCAGCTAAATACGCCGGGAAAGAGGCGATGGATCATCCCTCTACGATGAATTCCATAGTCGGTATCTCAAAGGAAGAGTTGTTGCGGGCGCTTGGCGGGTTATTGCGCTCATCAATTTCCAGCCCGATGATCACCGCCCGGCATGTTGGTAAGTTGGGTAAGGAAACTATCAAAATTATTCGTGGGAAATCAGAACTGGAGCCACACCCCAAAGACCGAAGGTTTAAGGATCCTGTCTGGAAGAGCAATCCGTTTTACCGTGCAGGATTGCAATACTGGATGGCATGGGGCCAGTCAGTTGATGAATGGGCCTCGGACCTGAAAATGGGCGAGTTGGAGCGAGCACGAGCCAGATTTTTGCTGGGAATGGTTACGGATGCACTGGCTCCTACTAACACCTTGATTGGTAATCCGGTGGCAATGAAACAGGCTTATGCCACGGGCGGCGTATCTTTGATACGCGGTTTGAAAAATGCTTATTTTGATATTACCACCAATGGCGG
>JALSYJ010000147.1:3011-3507 GCA_027071965.1 Robiginitomaculum sp.
CATTTGAGGTAGGCAAAAACCTTGCGACTTCTGAAGGGGCCGTAGTTTTCAGGAATGAAATGCTGGAGCTTATTCAATATGCTCCCAAGACCAAAACCGTTCGCAAAATTCCCTTGTTGCAGATACCGCCTCAAATCAACAAGTTTTATGTAGCTGACCTAACACCGGACAAAAGCATAGTGCGTTATCTGGTGTCGCAGGAAATTCAGTTATTTGTAATTTCATGGCGTAATCCAACGAAAAAACATGCCAACTGGGGGCTGGCGGATTATGTCAGGGCCGTAGAAGAGGCCTCTGATGTAGTAATGAAAATCACTCGTCAGAAGAAAATCAACGTAACAGCGGCCTGCTCCGGTGGCATTACCGCATCCAGCTTTGTAAGCGCCATGGCGGCCAAGGGTGATAAACGGGTAAATGCATTTACTCTACAGGTCTGTGTGCTGGATTCTGATCCTTCTGACTCAGAAATAGGCGTGTTTGTCTCTCAGCGCAGTAT
>JALSYJ010000148.1 GCA_027071965.1 Robiginitomaculum sp.
AACACAGCAAGATATTGCCGTAGATGGCGTATTCATTGCCATTGGCCACAAGCCCGCAACCGAATTATTCGTCGGCAAATTACCGTTCAAACAAGGTGGTTATCTGATTACAAAACCTGATAGCACCGCCACAAAAGTTCCAGGCGTATTTGCCGCAGGTGATGTCACTGATGACACTTATCGGCAGGCAGTAACCGCTGCCGGCATGGGATGTATGGCAGCACTGGAAGCAGAACGATTTTTGGCTGAATAATCTATTTGCCGGAAATTTCATCAAGGACTTTCACCACTACGCTTTTCTTTCGTGTCCGAGCCAGATAACAGACACCTTACATCACCAAACCCATTGACGAACAGTCATTGCGCTCTACTGTGCTTGGCAATTAGCTAAAATGCAAAACAGGGGTTTCTCATGAGTTGGTGGTTCAAAGCAGTATTATGGCAGCGTGTACTTATTGCATTGATCTTAGGTGTAATTACCGGTCTTGCCTTTCGCTCCTTTGGCGGCACATATCTGGTTGATGGCATTACCAAATATGCCGGAGCCGACTTTGTCACCACCTGGATCAAGCCCTTTGGAACTGCCTTTGTGCAATTGATCAAAATGCTGGTGGTGCCCTTGGTGTTTACTACTTTGGTCACCGGCATTACCGCTATGGGGCATCCATCAAAGCTGGGCACGATCGGGATGCGCGCCTTTGGTCTTTATGTATTTACCACTCTGGTGGCCGTATCCATTGGCCTGTTATTCGGCACAATTTTCAAGCCCGGCTCCGGTGTTGATTTTACTGATGTGGCACCTAATGTCATGGCCGCAGAAGCGCCCAGCATGACTGAGAGGCTGATCAATATTATTCCGGCCAATCCAGTACAAGCTTTGGCCAGCGGCGATATGCTGGCTATTATCTTTTTTGCCATATTATTAGGGATCGCCATATTGATGGTGGGAAAAGCTGCTGATCCGGTAAAAGATTTCTTCGATTCGTCGGTCCAGATCATGTTCAAAATCACCCATTGGGTTATGGAACTTGCTCCTTATGGGGTATTTGCCCTGATTACATGGGTAACCGCAGCAAAGGGCGTAGAGACATTCAGCTCGGTTCTGATGCTAGCGCTGGCGCTGTATCTTGGATGTATAACTCACATGCTGCTAATGTATGGCGGTCTGGTCAGATTTGTATTGGGTCTGCCGCTTATCAGGTTTTTTCGCGGTATTCTGGATGCGCAAGTGGTGGCCTATTCCACCTCGACCAGCGCCGGAACCTTGCCCGTGACCATTGCCTGCGTGCAGGATAATCTTGGCATCAAGCCAGTTGTAGCAGGTTCGGTCCTGCCCCTTGGTGCCACCATCAATATGGATGGAACATCTTTATATCTTGGCTTGCTGGCCCTGTTTGCCGCCAATGCATTTGGACTTGATTTAAGCTGGGCCGATTATGGGCTGATTGCGATGACCGCAACCCTAGCTTCCATTGGCACAGCCAGTATTCCATCTGCCTCCTTGTTTATGCTGGCAATTGTCTTGCCAACAATCGGGGTCTCCCCAGAGCAAATAGCATTGATGGTGGGCTTTATACTGCCCTTTGATCGGCCGTTGGATATGATGCGCACCATGACCAATGTAACCGGCGATGCGGCAGTTGCCACTTCCGTTGCCAAATGGGAAGGCGAACTGGACGAGAAAGTCTTCCGCGAAGTGGCAAAGGTTTAAGGGCCAGGGGTTTAGGGCCTAATCAGAACCATTATTTTCGTTCTGGCGAAGAGCATTGGTCAAAGCCAGCAAATCAGCCTGAGCCCGGCGGGTGGCCTCTGCCAGGCGGGCTTGGGTTTCCGGGTCAATATCAAATGTACCATCTTCATTACGGGTAATTCCTGAGCCACCGCCTGCCGCTGCCATTGCATTGGCTCTTTGCTCATCGGGGCTGCTTTCACCGGGCGCGCCTGCTACCATTCTGGCCTGAGTATTAAGCAGGCTGGTCACACGGGCGCCGTCCTGTTTTGCCTGTTGAATTTCTGCTGTTGTTGGCGGGTTTTGCAACTTTCTGGCTGCACGAACCGCACGCGCTGTTGGCTCCTGCCCCACTTCACCGGAAAGAACAATAAGCCTAGTAATGCGCAAACTTCCATCCTTAGCAGGCCCGGTCTCGGTTACATAGTCCACACCACGCAGTATTCGTGACAGGACAACATCAATCGTGCCGTCCCATGCACCGGAAATCTCAGGATCGGAGATCAGCTTACGGGTACCGGATATTTTAATATCAGCCCGCTTGCCAATTGCTGCCAACACACCGGTAACCGGTTCGTCCTTTGCTTGTACCTGCCAATTTGCGTCTTCTTTTTTTACTACCACTTCGGCAAGAGCCGGGGTGGCAAACACGGCCAGCAACAAACCAGAAGCAGCAATCGGTGCCGAGATAGAAGCTGTGAACATATCTAATCCTTTTGTAAATATATGAAAGAAACCGCAAAACCGCTTCTTGCACAGAATAATGGCATTTTCGTGGACATATATCCACGCCCACTCCTTAAGGTGTAGTATCCGTGCGAACTGCTACCGATGTTGAACCTTTAATGGATGAGCCATCCCTAAACCGTCCAAAAATACGCGCATTGGCCGGGTCAAAGACAATGTTGGCGGTCTCAGTTACAAAAACTGCAAAAGTAGCTGTATCACCCGCACCAAGAGTTGCATCGACGTCCGCAGACGGCGTGGCCATGCACGCACCTGTTGCCGGAACAGTCTGGCAGACTGTGACCGTGGCAGGAACACTGGCCGAGCTGGCCTCACCGCTAAAGGTTACAGTGCCGGCAGCACCCACATTGCTAACGGCCACAACAAAGGCGCCAGAACCACCAGGAGCTGTTTCCACAATACCGGGCGTTGAAGGATCAGTACCTGCAATGGCCACAATATCAGGCGTGGCACCATCTACCGCTGAGAAAAATAGAGTATTAAGCCCGTTGGTAATTTCGGCACTGGCACGATTGGAACAGAAAAAATCAATCGGAATGTCCGCTTCGGTAAAGGCTGCTCCGGGAGTAATGGCAAAAACAAAAGACTGCGCCGCGCCATCTGGAATGCTGACCGGAGTATTAGCCGTTCCGCTTAATACATTGGCAGCCGTAGTGGTCTGGTAGCTAAACTGACCGCCTGTGGCACCAGGTAGAATTAGTCCGCAATTAGTGGCGGTACCGCTGCCGGCTGGGTTGATTACGGTGGCAAATGCAGTGGCCACACCGCCGGAGCTTGCATTGCCAATTGAACGAGAGGATGGCAGGACTGCTGACACCAGCCTTGGAACCCGGGGGCGAAAGTCCTGCATTGTGTAGCCGCCTTGGCGAATAGACCTTGCCGCATCCGCCGTGGCATTACCACAAGCTTCTTCAGGATCAGCGCTGGCTGGATCCTTACAGGTTGAAATCGAAGGATTGGAGAACATGCCAATGCGAGTTTCACCGGTACTGGAATTGGTTCCCATTATAGTACGAAACTTGCCATCCACCCGATAGCCGTGAGAAAAACTGAACACACCATTGCCAGGTGTGGTTGCTATATCGTGCTGGATGCCCATATTGTGGCCCACTTCGTGAGTCAGGGTGTAAATAGAGCAAAGAAAAGTCAAACCATTGGCTGGAGCATCAATATCCACATCATCGCTAACAGTATTATAGGATGAAGCGGCAAACCCGTTCAGGTTTCCATGATCCACGCCCAATACATATCCGGTGCCACAGGAGTTATGGACGCTGGCCTTAAAGCGGCGAATATATGTGACCACATCAAGACCCTTTGCAGTGCGAATAGCCTCAATTCCGGAAAAATTACCATCGGCATTAGTTACATTGTCCCTGAAATCACCAAGGGTGTCGCCATTGCTCTTACCGTCAATGGTTCCGATGCGTCGCTCCATATGTACCAGATTGGCTCTCACATCAGTCTGACTGTCCACTAGGGCCGTATCCAGCAGGCTTACCAGAAACTGCAGCCGGGCCGCCAAGCCCAGGCCCCAGCGGTCAATCATGCTGTCATGATAAAATATACCCACATCCAAAGTGCCAACAGATCCGACAGCTGCCGGTTTGGAAACAGTTTCAGTCTTGGCAGAAGAACGTACAGGCGGCGGGGCGATCACACCATCGCTCACCAGATCCACCTCTATCCGGGACGGATCATTGCTTTTGTAGATAACATGTCCGGCACCGTCCTGCCTTGGCTCAATCAAGTATTGCTGATTGTCGTAAACCACTTCTCCAAAGGCAAAACCTGATACTTCCGTAAGCAAAACTCTACCGGATTTCGGGCCGGAACCAACAGTGCCTATCCAGCTTTGTCCACCAAGTTTATGACTTTCCACACGGGACAGCTTGGCGCTCAACCTTTGCCCGCCAGGAAGAACAATAACGGTCTCACCGCCAGCAGACATAGTAAAGGAAGACGGGTTCAAGGTAATGTTCATCCTTGTGTCCAGCACTTCCTGACCGGTTTCCACGCCCCAGAAATCCGCTGCCATTGTGGCTGCTGACGCAAACACACCTACAACCAAAACAACGCCTGCAAGCAAAGCCTTGACCTTAGAAACCCATAAAAAAAGCATCAACATCCCCTGTGAATATAAAACGATTCCATAAAACAAGCGGACAATGCTACCATACATTGCCTAACATGGCCACAGCCAAGCAAAAACTCACACGAAACGCAATATGATGCCTATGGAATTACGATCACACCTTGCGGAACCAGGTTGATATTTGCAGCAATCGCAGGAGAACCCGTGCCACGAAATGCCATTCCAAATACGTTGGTGGTCAGGGATCCGGGCACAAGATCATGATTATCGTATTGATAGCCCTCGCCCAGATAATTGCCAGCAAACATGCATCCCGAAATCGTCATATCAACGCCATAAAGGTTTTTACCATTCCCATATTCAGTAAGGGATCCTGAAACAGTACAATTTTCTCCAGGTTCTGGTGAAATAGCGCCGGTAAATGTGCCATTGGCTGCGAAAGTTATGTCACCACTATCACTTAGAAAGCCACCATTTATGTTATTATCTATGACGTCATATGTTCCTGCCAACCCGGAAAGGCTGGTCACACGATCATATACGGGATTATAAAGCGCCCTGAAACTGGCCGGGCGCTGTTGGGTGATGGCTGGTTTTGATGCTCCCTTGGGCGCTGTTGGCGGAGTGAATGCCACATTACCCGAAAGAAATGAAAACGGCTGCCAACTACCGGTGCCAGTATAGCTGGAAACAGTCTGGCCGCCGTTAATGTCCTCTTCGTAGGTGTCAAAGGAAATATCCATTGTCGGGTCCGGTGTCCCGCTGATGTCTGGAGACAAAAATCCAAACTGGTAAACATCCCCGCCCTCACGTCCCGTAATAAAGGCAGTCCACCCGCCTTCGACAGTTACTGCAAGCGTGCCCCTCTCCCTGACCGTGCCGCCGGGGGTCGCAGTATCAAATACAATGCTCCAGATGCCATCAGGAACCGTAGTGGTTTCAACAAGACCCGGCCCCGGCGAGGTAACTGCGTGGCTGGTTGCACCAAATAATGTTCCTGCATCAGGAGGTAATACCGAAGAGGTTGGGCCTGAAACACCTTTGCCGGAGACCGGAGATGGTGATGTATCCTCATAAAATCTGATAAATTGACGGGCAATGTCCGCATAAATTGGCACCCCGGCGCCAAGGGTTGAATTTACAAAAACATTAAAAGTGGACGGTTGATCACCAACACTGGTGGTTACCGAGCGGGCATAGGGCGCAAGACATTCTGCATTGGCAGGATTGGTTTCACAGATAAATGTATCCAGCGCCAGGTCAAAACCTCCAAAATCCGGCATCACAATCACCGACGCCTCATTATTTCCAGCCATAGCGCCACTAGTGTTCTTATCCGCGACAGGGACAACTCCGGCAGGGCCGATATTTACAGCCGCCACAGCCATAATTTCCCCGGCACCAAGACTGGGTATACGTATAACCGCATCAGAACTTGGAGATGTTCCAATGGTGATAATGTCCGGACTGGCAGTGGTCCCCACCAACAGGGACAGGGTGTTAACGCCGCTAAATACCGGGGCAGTTACCGCCCCGCTATTGCATGAAAAATCAAAAAATATTTCCTGATTAAAGGCACCAGAGCCTGAAACGCTCAATACAAAAGCCTGATTGGTACCGGCTGCTATGTCCACTGGCGTATCTGGAGCCGCAGCAGGCGTTGCATTATCGGACTGAAACGCACGGTAGGAAATCAAAAGCCCGGAAGGATTTGGTCCGCCACCGGAGGCATCGGGCTGCAAACCAACACTACAACCTGTGGCAGTACCAGGCCCGGCATTGGAAATGGTTCCAAAAACAGTGATCGGGGTATCAATCGTGGTGGTTCTGCTCGTTGGCAAAACAGCAGCATTGATCGCCGGATCACTGGCTGCGATGGCTGTAACAGGAACCAGACCAGCGATTATTGTCGCGCAGACCAGTGCAGTTTTTGTTTGCTTACAAGTATTCATTTTTTCCTCCCAGATAATCATTAACCATGCCCTTTGCGCATTCTTGTAATGAATAACTTGGGCTTAAAAAACATGTGTTTACTAAATACTGCTCCCCGTTCGTTTGATAGGCTAACACAAA
Source organism: Robiginitomaculum sp. (assembly GCA_027071965.1). Taxonomy (GTDB): domain Bacteria; phylum Pseudomonadota; class Alphaproteobacteria; order Caulobacterales; family Maricaulaceae; genus Robiginitomaculum_B. The sequence goes on from JALSYJ010000148.1 coordinate 6,645, forward strand.
TACAGCAAAATCCAAGTTTTTACTTGAACCAGAATGTCGCAGGAAAAAGTCATCCGACCACATGCTTTTTTCTTAACTTAATTTAATATATCGGTTATAGGTATCCGACGGATCAGGTAACTGGTCGCGTTTATAAAATAAAATGGGAGTATTATTGCTAATGTTAAAAACCAGCGTTCAAATCCTTGCCGCATTGTTATTCACACTTGCGGCAAATACGGCCTTTGCCCAAAGCCATAAAATTGACCTTGGAGAGGGGAAAGTATTTGAACGCGCTGCTGCTGGCGAGCGTGTGCGGGTATTGGTTGATTTTTCCATACCGGCAGCCGAACTTCCCGATGGCGCAGACAGCTTTGCTGTACGCCGGGACATGATCAAAAACACACGCAGCTCACTGCTCGATGATATATTTGGCCCTGATCTTGTTGTGGCAGATACTGTGGCCCGCTTGAATACTGCCGACACCAAAGCGCTTGCAAAAACATTAAAAAACAAGCCCGTATTATCCCGGTCGTTGGACAATGTTCCCAATATGGCCATGGAGCTTACCCGCGTAGAAATGGAACAATTGGCAAATGACCCCAGAATCACCAGAATTTATCAGGACGCCATCTCGCGCACACAATTAAATGAATCCACCGTACTGGTCGGTGCTCCCACAGTCTGGGGCAATGGCGCAGAAGGCTCTGGAGTTTCAGTTGCCATACTTGATACCGGTGTTTCCCATCAACACACCATGATCAAGAACAAGGTGGCGGCATCTGCGTGTTTTTCAACAACCTCGGCAGCAGTTGACACAACCTCATTTTGTCCAAGTGGCAATAATTCTGAGATCGGCCCCAATGCCGGAGAAAGCTGCCCTGTGGACGATCCGGCCACCGTTGGTGTTGATGAAGGAATTGATGGATGCTTTCACGGCACCCATGTAGCCTCTATTGCCATGGGTGGTGAACTTGTGCAGACAACTGGCAGTCCCCTTTATGGTGTTGCCAGAGGCGCAGACGTAGTAGCCATTCAGGTGTTTACAAGATTTAACGACCCGGAAAGCTGTGATCCTGACGGCAGCCCCCCTGACCCGGCATCGGCTCCTTGCATACGTTCGTTTTCCTCTGATCAGCGGGCGGCGCTGGACTATCTTGTAACCAATGCGGCAACATTAAACTTGGCTGCCGTCAATATGTCACTTGGTGGCGGCGACGAGGTAACCAATGCGTCTCTTTGCGATCTTGAAAACAGCCAGACCAAGTCCCTGATTGATCAATTACGTATATTGGGCGTAGCCACTATTATTGCTTCGGGCAATGAAAGCTTTAATACTGGAGTGTCGGCGCCGGGCTGTATTTCCACCGCAATAACCGTTGGCTCCTCGACCAAGGCCGATGCGGTTTCTTCGTTTTCAAATTCATCTGAACTGGTAGATTTGCTGGCTCCAGGCTCATTTATACGCGCTGCAACTCCACTTACCGGCGCAGTTTCCAATTCAGTTTTATCAAGCGGTACCTCCATGGCAGCTCCACATGTAGCAGGAGCCTTTGCTCTATTGCGCTCTGCCAACCCCGGTGCCACCGTACAACAAATTGAAGATGCCTTAAAATCCACAGGAATCCCCATCAATGACGGTCGGGTAAACAGTATTGTCAAACCTCGTATCCGGGTAGACTTTGCCAGTTCACAACTTAGCTCTGGCGGCGTTGGCCTTGGTGATGTGGCCCTGACGCCTTTGGCCGGATTTCTGGCTACGGGCGACCTTGGCAATCCGGCGGGCTTTAGCACAAAGGTCTATACGCTTACCAACAACGGAACCGGAACAGCTAATTTTTCCGTAAGCGGTGATAAAAACTGGCTAAAATTTAGCAATACGTCTGGAGCTATTGCCCCTAATGGCGGAACTGCAAGTGTAACGGTCTCTGTGGAGACATCTGTTCTTAGTGCCGGGCAGACAGATACGGGAACCATTACCTTTACTGTTGGTTCCAACAGCACCTCCCTCGCTGCTTCGCTAACCGTTGCCATGCCCTTGTTAAATGATGATTTTGCCGAAGCCTTTGCTTTGAGCGGAATTACCGTTTCCACCTCAGGCAGCAGTGTCGGTGCCAGTTTTGAAACCGGAGAAGTGGAGCATAACCCTGAATTTACTGATACCGGCGGCTCCTCGGTCTGGTTCAAATGGACTGCTCCTTTAGCCGAAAACTTCACTTTTTCCACCGAAGGAAGTAATTTTGACACTGTAATGTCGATCTATACTGGTACCGGAGTAACCGCGCTTACCTTTGTGGCTGGAAATGATGATGCCATCTCAGGCAGTGGCGGCTTTGCCCGTACCGCCTTTGATGCAATTGCCGGAACTACGTATTTCATAGTTATTGACGGCTTTAATGGCGCATCTGGCCTATATGATCTGTCTATCACCCCCACCGGAGCGCCAGCAATTGATGCCTTTGCCTCGGCAATGGCCATATCCGGCTCTATGGGAAGCGCCAGCACCCAGTCAGTCAATGCCACCGCAGAAACCGGTGAGCCAGATCATGCGGGGCAAACAGCAACCAAATCTGTGTGGTTTGACTGGAGCGCACCTGCTGATGGCAATTTTACCTTTAATACAGATGGTTCATCATTTGATACGGTACTGGCAATTTATACTGGCACCGATATCAGCGCCCTTACCAGCGTTGCTTCGAATGATAATCAAGGCATTGCCAGCATTTCCAAGCCAAGTTTCACTCCCGGCGCAAGCCAGGTAACATTTAATGCAACTTCCGGACAATCATACAAAATAGCCATTGACGGTAAAAGTGACACTGGCGGGCTGGCTAAGTTGAACTGGTATTCCAGCACTGCACCGCAACCAAGTCTGGTAACTGCCGTGCTTCCCAATGCCCGATCAATAACTGTCGGGCAGCCTGCTACTGCATTTATGACCGTTATCAATACCGGGCCGGGAAATGGCACCTCATGCGGAATTACCTTGCCCAATACCGACTTTGCTGGTGGTTTTTCCTATCAAACTACGGATGCCGTTAATCAAACCACCGGCAGCGCTGATACACCGGTTGATATTGCGGCAAGTAGCTCACAAAACTTTGTGTTTGCTGTTACCCCATCCGAAGAGCTGTCCGCGCAAGTATTAACGCCTTTGGCCAGTTGTGCCGAAGGTACTTCGTCGCTGGTAACCACTGGTGTTAATACATTCTTACTGTCATCAGCCTTCATTGAGCCTGCGGACATGTTGAGCATTTCCTTGACCTTGAGCGGCAATGGGGTGATTGAAATGACAAGCTCCTCTGACACCGGATTTGTCACCTTGGCCACCGCTTCCATTGGCGCCAATGCCACTTTGACCCTTAATGTTGGTGATGGTGGGGCGAACCTGCCTCTTACAGCAACAGTGTGCGAAACGGATCCTGTAACGGCAGTTTGTCTGGCAACACCGACAAGCCAGCTTACCTTTAACTCGGTAAATGGTGAAACCAGAACTTTTGCAGCCTTTGTAACTGCGACCGGTGACATTCCGTTTGCTCCCGGTCAAAACCGATTATTCCTGTCTTTTGATGATGCAAATGGAGTGTCCAGAGGCGGTACTTCGGTAGCGGTTCGCACAGATTATGTGCCTCCAGCATCGCAATCAACCGGCGCCAGAGCCGGGCTGGAATAATACTCAGCCTTGGCAATTTGCACCCCTTAAAGCCAGCTCCCTAGGGCTAGCTTTAGGGGGTGGCCGTATCTGGTTTCCACCGGATCAAATACGCTTGAGCATTTTAAGCTCCCACTTTTGCTAAAAATACGATCTCTTACCTGTCACACTCTGGGTCACAGTACCCGATATTTTTTGACTATAACCCACTGAAACTTATGGCAAATTTCCCCTGTATTAAATGGGATAAATTCCCATACAAAATTTGTTGTTGTTTATTAGCTCTACCTAATATACAAATTTCAACAATAAGTAGAAACTGTTGCGCCATAAAGGCGTGCCAGTGTCGATATGTTTTAAGTGCTGCATTAGGGGACTAACATGCAAAATAGAAATAATTATCCAACATGGCTAATCGCCATTATTGTTTTTGGTGCTTCTTTCTTTGGACAGCCAAATAACGGCCAGGCGCAGTCTGCAGAACTACCGTTATGGCAACTTCAACAAGATGGCCCGTCCAGTTCTGTACGCGCAAACCTTTTATTCAAAGATGACATAAACCAAGCGCAAAAGGGGGATTTGCTGCAAGTACAAACCCTGGCCGGAGAACAAATTTCTATTGTGGTGACCAATGTGCAGCCTTTGCATTTAGGCGGCACCCTGTTGCAGGGCTATGCCGGGAAATACGGTCACCAGCTGGATTTGCTGATCTCTGGTGGGCGTGGATTTGGTCAATTGAGCATAAATGGCAATCCAAGCTATCTGATTCACAGCGAAGCACTAACTCCTGCCTCTTTGGTTGCTGCAAATTCCTCAAGCCTGCTATCGGCCAAACTGGAAATGAAAACCTTGCTAAGCCGGGCCTTAACCCTAAACTCCGGTTCCGCCGTTGCCTGGTTTACTTCTGAATTTGAAGATAAATACGGCCTATCTACAACAGCAAGACTGCAATATATCACCAGCCGGATGAATCAGCTTCGCGCAGAAAACGCTCTGGCTCCAATTGAGCTTGTTGCCACAAGAAAGGCGCCGGATTCTTCTACGGATACGGTGTTGAAAGCTTCCGGCGCTACGATTACTACTGCCGCACCATTGGTAGCTGATGAGAATGTCGCTCTGGTTGCCGCTGTTTTGCCTTCCTCACGCTCGGTAAAGACCGGGATAGCGGCAACGGCATTTGCCACGATCATTAACCCTGCTTCCACTGATGCGCTGGACTGCGGATTATCGATGAATGGTGCTGGCCCCGCAGGCACCTTTAGCTTTCAGCAAACAGATGCCTCAAATTTGCCAGTTGGCACGGTCAATCAAAGAGTGGTCATTGCAGCAAATGCCGCACAAAGCTTTGTTTTTTCTTTTACGTCCAACTCTGCACAGAACCCAGGTCTGGATCTTCCCATAGAATTTTCATGTTCAAACCGGCAATCGGCTGTGATCATTTCCGGACTTAACACCTTGTTCTTTTCTGCCTCGGATACAGATGTTCCTGATATTATTGCGGTAAGTGAAACAGGTTCCGCTGTTGGCTTAAACTCCGAAGCAGGCGTGGTTGATATGGTCGACCGTGAAAAAGGTGGCGCCTTTGTTGTTGCCACATCAAATGTCGGAGTTAGCGGTGAGATCACAGTCACGGCACAATCTACCGCAGATTCATCCTACCCGGCTTCATTGCTGGTCTGTCAAACCGACCCCAATAGCGGTGCATGCCTGGCAAATCCTGCCACAGAAACTGTTCTGACCATCGGCGCAGGAGAGACCCCGTCTTTTGCAGTTTTTGCCGACTCAAACACGGTTTGGCAATATGACCCCGCCCTGCGACGGATCAATATCCTGTTCAAAGAGGGTACAGCCATTCGTGGCTCAACTTCTGTTGCCTTGCGCACCTTGCAAGGCACTCCTGATTTGCCGGCTGTGCAACTTGATTACGTCTCTGCGGCTGAGAACCTGCCCGCCCATATTACTCAAACCGTATTGATGGGGCCCGGTCAAACAACGGCCATCGCTACTGACAATACGCCTGCCAATAATCCGGTTACCAATGCCGGTGCTACCTTGGGACGGGTTTTGTTTTACGATAAACGCCTGAGCATAAATGACACCGTATCTTGCGCATCATGCCATGGGCAGGCGGTCGGATTTTCAGATTCGAACCGCCTAAGCATAGGTTTTGACCAAGGACTCACCGGACGTCATTCCATGGGGTTGGCCAATTCACGGTTTTATGCTCCCGAAGCGTTTTTCTGGGATGAACGGGCTGCCACGCTTGAGGAACAGGTGTTAATGCCAATTCAAGACCACATTGAAATGGGGATGAGTTTGGAAACACTGGTGCCAAAATTACAAGCGGTTACGTTTTACCCCGCTTTATTTGATACAGCATTTGGCGACAACACCATAACATCGGACAGGATATCCAAAGCTCTGGCTCAATTCGTACGCTCGATGGTCTCCGTAAACTCAAAATATGATCAAGCCTATATCGCCGGTACACCTTCGCAGCCAGATTTTGCAGGCGTATTTACCAATCAGGAAAGGTTGGGGCTGGCACTGTTTCAGCCAACGCCTGGTTCTGGTGTACAATCCCTAATGTGCTCCAGTTGTCATGCCACTGTGGTTCAGTCACTTGATATGGCCCACAATAATGGCCTTGATGCAAATACTGATGCCGATCAGGGAGCAGGAAACGGTCGGTTCAAATCACCTTCATTGCGGAACATAGCGATCCGTCCACCCTTTATGCATGATGGGCGCTTTAATACGTTAGAGGAAGTTGTGGAGTTCTATAATTCCGGCATTCAAGATCATCCGGACTTATCTCCACGACTGCGCGATCCGCAAACAGGTCTGCCTCGTCGCTTTAATTTATCAGCAACGGAAAAAGCGGCTCTGGTTGCATTTCTTGAGACCCTGACTGATGAAAGCTTTTTGAACGATTCTCGTTATTCTGATCCGTTCAAAAAACGTTGATAAGCTAACCTAAAAGCCAGTTTGAATTCAAAGGATTCAAACTGGCTGTCAACTGTTTAAGCTAACCCAAGCAAAACCTGATGATCGATCAATCCACAGCCGCGGAGTATCCCGCATGCCGTGAACCAAATAATAATGGCGGAGAGTTCGGAACGAAGTTCGAACTCGGAGCCACGCGCTCAAGTAGCGAGCTTTAGCGTCGCGGTAGCGCCGGAAAAAATGGCGGAGAGACAGGGATTCGAACCCTGGGAACGCGCAAACGCTCAACGGTTTTCGAGACCGCCCCATTCGACCACTCTGGCACCTCTCCTGATGATCTGTCGGGCAAAATACTACCCATT
>JALSYJ010000149.1 GCA_027071965.1 Robiginitomaculum sp.
CGCTCGACCCAGTTTGGGCATATATTCTCTGGCGAGGGTTATTCAGCCGGGTATTATGGGTATATGTGGGCTGATGTGCTAACAGCAGATGCTGCAGAAGCCTTTGCCGAGGCTCCCGGTGGTTTTTATGACAGGCAAGTGGCCAAAAAGCTGGTGGATCATTTGTTTGCGGTACGCAATGCAGTTGACCCAGCCGATGCCTATCGTGCGTTTCGTGGTCGTGATGCCAATATCGAAGCTCTGATGCGCGATCGGGGGTTTCCTGTTCCTGTGAAAGATAAAGATTAGAGAGCATTTTGGCCAGTATGGGCAGTGTTCAATTGCAAATTGCCTTGCGGACTGACAGCATTAGTTTTTCGGCTTTGGCTCTAGATTTCAGATTGTGCTCAATAATACTGCTTAAATCTTTTAAGTTGTTATCAGGCGTCGCCGGGCACGGGGCGAATGAGCGGCAGGATTGCAATTCACTTTGAATGATCTGGCCAAATTCGTGTGCTATGGCGGTGTTTAGGGATAGTTTTGCAAAGCATTTTGCCGCAGCTTGCATAGTCACTGAATTTCCTGCCGCAGGATTATTGGCATTTGCAGAAGTGTCTGGTTGTGACAGGGGAGCCGGGTTTTTTGCGGCCAGAAGTATGTTTTTTATGGCTTGCAATTCCAGCACGGCATCAATATTGCGTTTTGCCAATTGTTGCCGGTGAAAAGGTGCAAGGACTTCAGCTCTACTTAGGGCCAATTGGGTTTCAGCGCCGATTGTTTCAATTTCGCGGGACAGGGCAACCAGACGATTGCCAACATCCCGAATCTGCTCATTACCAAGCCTGGCCCAGTACATTGCCTGTAATGCTGTACCAAGCTCAAATAGCTCCTTAACAGCAGGACGCAGCTCCACATCATCAGACTTTGCTGTTTTATTGCCAAGTAAGATTTCAAAATTGTGTGTTAGTCCTGATTGTGCGGCCATGGCGGCACCGTTCATCGTCATATTGACCTGCGCCATTATACTTCTTTGGGATTGATCGGCGCCTTGCAGCAGAATATCAGCATTCTGGAAGGCCAGTGAGATTTGCGGCCACTCCTTGTCTTGCCGGGTTAAAAGTGCATTAAATGCGCAATACTCTGCGCTATTGATGTTTATTGTGCAATCTGCCGTGCAAGACTGTCTGGCGGCGGCAATCTGTTCAAACTGGGCAATATAGCTTTCCTGTAATTGGTTAAATTCTTGACTGGCCGGGTCATCGCAGAACTCTCTTATGCTAAACTCTGGTGGCATGGATGCTTCCGGCATCCGGCTTTTGCTTATATAGGTTTTGACTTCCTCTATCCATGAGGATTCAAGATCTGAGCTGTCCAGTATTTGCGTAAATCTGTTTAAGCTGGAGCAGTCTTCGCAGACAATGGCCCCAACATCTGTTTTACTGTTGCTGGCCTTGTCAGTAACAGGCTCACAGCCGCCCAGCCAAATAACAGCGCTTGCAACAAAGGTGAGGGTGAATTTACCAAACATGATAATGCTCCGGCTTTATGGGCCATTTGGATATGGCTTTCCATGAATTGGAAGATACCAGACCCTGTAATCACTGACTTCCAGTATAGCCCCATATTGCCCGATTGCATATGCCGGGACTGATTCTGGATCATGCGGGGCTTTATTCAATGCTTGCAAGACCGGGCTATGAATGCATGAATGTGCTGTAGCTTATCTGGAAGAACATTCTATGGAGGGCAAATTGCAACGTGTGTTTCTTGTTATTGTATTGCTGTTTGTTTCTTTTGAGGCAAAGGCTGATATATCAAAATGGGCGGAGTTCCGCTCAAGCCTTGCGGCTGAATCCGCATTGGATATGGAGCTAAAACCATGGACACCGGCGCAAAAGGCTAAGGTAACAGCCCTGTTTGAGGATTTGGCTGAAAACTATCCTGGTTTACTGGCACGTGCCATGGGGCCGGGGAAAATCATGTTGTACCGGGCCAAATCATCACCATCTCATGTTTCGGGGGCATGGGTGCGCAGACGCCATGAGGCTTCATTCATTTTTACTGATGTTTTTTTTAAGGGCACAGGTAACAACCATTTGGGAGTGGAATATACCAATTGGTTATTTATCCATGAGATAACCCATCTTGCAGATCCGGTGGATCAAATTGCGCGTTCTTATGGCTGGAGCCGGATTATTGAAAACAGGCTGGCTTTGGTTGCAAAAGATGTAGGCGTGCAGGGGTTAAACATGCGTCAGGCAATGTTCAAGCGCATGGATGCGCTGGCGCAGTCTTATGGTTTTCCCTCTATTTATGCTGCCACCAGTCGTCATGAGGCATTGGCCGAATTTGTGGCCTCTGTCTATTTTGGGCTGGAAATATCAGACGACATAGCAATGTTCGTAAAAGAAGAAATCTATAGCAGTCCAGCTAAAGAGGCAAAACAGCTATCAGCACTGTATCGTGCCGCCAATCTTGAAATGCGCAAGAATAATTACCCAAAGGCAATAAAATATTTGAACAAGGCTATTCGGTTATCGCCTGATTTTAGTCAGGGTTGGTATTTGCGTGGGTTTGCGCAGTTAGGAGCAAAAAATTTCCAGAAGGCCCGGGCGGACTTTGATCAAGCCCTGCAATTGATCCCGGAGGATGATCGTGCTGCCAGAAACGATGTGCTGAACGCAAAAAAGTGGATGGATTAGCAATAATTATTTCACCATTCGTGTCGGAGCAACTACAGTGCAGGCCTCGATAACTTCTGGCGGATGCCGATAGAAAAATGCCTCATTGCGGATACGTTTTTTTATTTTGAAAATTTCAAATTCGTCCGATAATGTTGGCATTACTTCATAGGCTGGGCGCTCTGTTTCTGGCATATCAGCGGCAATCTGGAATTTGTGAATAATATCGCGCCGCGCAATATCGGCAATTACACCGCTATTTATGGCGCGCACACCACGGTTTAGTTTCTGGATATACTGCATGCCATCTATCACCCGGCCAAATATGGTAAGGTTGCGATCCAGATACCGGGTGCCGGGGCCAAGCACGATATAAAATTCCGCATCACCACTGTCCGGGTCAGTATCTCTTGCCATGGCCATCACGCCGGGGCAGTGCTGGAGCCATGTGCGCCCGATTTTGGGGTCGCGAGCAGCCGCAAAGCCGTTCACATGGCCTGCCTGCGGCGCATATAAATCAGGTGATACAATTTCAACAAATTCCAGACCTTCGCTGGCACGGTCATTTTCATTCTGTAAAGTGCCAAAGCCTTCTGGTAATGCTCGTGCGTCCTTGCCTTCACCGCGCCCGGCCTGGGCTACAAAACCATCAATTACCCGATAAAAACTCAACCCGTCATAAAACCCGACCCTGGCCAATTCGCGTATTTGTGCCACATGGTTTGGGGCAAATTCAGGGTTTAACTCGATTATGGTGCGCCCGTAATCTGTATCAATAACCAACAAATTTTCCGGGGCAATGGCGCGCCATTTAATGTGATCGGGGC
>JALSYJ010000150.1 GCA_027071965.1 Robiginitomaculum sp.
GTTTTAATGTGCGCTTATGGTTATCATATAGGTAGGCAAATGAGTGAAGATTTCAAATACAAGCCTAAGTTTTTTGATATAAGGGTGAAGCCCCCCGGCAAGGAAAAGGCTGGTGCAACTGACCGGGGGTGTGAGTGGGATGGTTGTGTGGCCAAGGGCAATTGCAAAGCTCCGCAAAGTCCAGATTCCTTAAATGAGTATTTCTGGTTTTGTCAGAAGCACACGGCTGAATACAACAAGGCCTGGAACTTTTTCCACGGAATGAGTGAGGGGGCGGCCCGCTCTTACCGTGAAGGGCAGGCGTATGGCAATCGCCCCACATGGGACATGCGTCGCTCGGCTCTTGGGCAGGGAAGCGGGCCAAAGGGCTGGCAGACCCGGTTTGCTGATCCTTTGGATCTGGCTGGAGATGCAAAGTTCAAGGAGGCCAGTGCGCCCAAGCGGCGTCTGGGGCGCCTGCAGGCAATGGCGATGGATGATTTGGGGCTGGATCATGACACCGAACCAAAGCTGGTGCGTGTAAGATACTTAAAACTGGTAAAAGCCTTTCACCCTGATGCCAATAAAGGCGACCGCTCCACCGAAGGCAGGCTGCAGCAGGTGATCCGGGCCTATCAAATTCTTAAAACCGCAAAACTGGCTTGAAGAAGATCAATCATAAGCGCATAAACCCTATAACTGCGCAATAAACAGAGAAAAAAATGTCCAAACCCGATGCTGCCTTTGACCTTTGGCAACCTGACAGCGAATTATCCGTAAGCGAAACCTTCGGATTTGACTCCAGCCAAAGTGTGCCGGCTTTTTCCGCTCCTTGTGAATATGTTCCGGAAACCGATCCATCATATCGGTTTGATCCACCAACCACCAAAGCCATATTGGCCGGGTTTACCCATAACCGCAGGGTAATGGTGCAGGGCTATCACGGAACCGGAAAATCCACCCATATTGAGCAGGTGGCGGCCCGACTTAACTGGCCAATGGTGCGGATCAATCTGGATAGCCATATCAGCCGTATTGACCTCATTGGCAAAGACGCCATTGTCCTAAAGGAGGGCAAGCAGGTCACAGAGTTTAAGGAAGGTCTGCTGCCATGGGCTTTGCAGCGGCCAGTGGCATTGGTTTTTGATGAATATGACGCCGGTCGTCCCGATGTAATGTTTGTAATTCAGCGCATATTGGAAAGCTCTGGCAAATTGACCTTGCTTGATCAAAACCGGATTATTCGCCCACATCCGTTTTTTCGGCTGTTTGCCACTACAAACACTATTGGCCTTGGTGATGCCAGCGGGCTTTATCATGGCACCCAGCAGATAAATCAGGGGCAGTTGGATCGCTGGTCAATTGTGGTGGCGCTGAACTATCTGAATCATGATGCCGAAGAGGAAATCGTTTTGGCCAAAATGCCCAATTGGGCAAATGATGCTGGTCGTAAGAAAATCGCGGCCATGGTGCGGGTAGCCGATCTTAGCCGAAATGCTTTCATGAACGGAGATATTTCCACCGTTATGTCGCCGCGCACAGTATTAACATGGGCTGAGAACACAGAAATTTTTGATGGTGATACCGCCGAAGCCTTTCGCCTGACATTCTTAAACAAATGTGACGAATTAGAGCGGCCGATTATTGCCGAGTTTTACCAGCGCGCCTTTGCCGAGGACTTGCCGGAAAGCGCAGCCCGTATACAGGTGGCGTAACAGGCGCTGCAATCTGATGACCGAGCGCGAAACCCAGAGCCAAATCCTAAAACGATCCATCGCGGTTACGACCCGCGCTTTGTCCGGGGAGGCAGATCTGGATGTGCGTTTTACTGGTGAGGAGGCGGGCTTATCTGATGGCAGGGTAAATTTGCCAAATATACCTGATAGCACTTCAGCCAGACAAACAGCGGTATTGCGGGGCAAGGCAGATGCGCTGGCTTTGCGTCTGGCCAATCATGACCCGTTAACTCACAAGGTCTTACGACCCGGCCCCGGCCCGGCTCGGGAAGTTTTTGATCTGCTGGAGCAAACCAGATGCGAGGCAATTGGCGGGCGTTCACTTAAAGGTGCTGGCGATAATCTACAGGCAGCTTTGGTTGATCATTGTGTGCGCAAGGGTTTTGCTTCGGCAACAGATCCGGAGCAGGCACCATTGTCGGAAGCTGTCGCCTTATTGGCACGGGAAAGGTTGACCGGACGTGACATTCCAAAAGAGGCATCAGGGCTGGTTTCCCTGTGGCGCTCTGAAATCGAAGCCAAAGCCGGCCCGTCATTGAGCGCTCTGGGTGCTGATATTGGTGATCAGGCGACCTTTGCCGAGCTGGTGCGTGATGTGTTGCGGGATATGGGCCTTATTGATGAAGCAGGCTCTGAATCAGAAAATTCGGAAGATGAAGCAGAATCCGAAAATGAAACCAGCAACCCTTCGGCACAAGAACAGCAAGATACTGAGGATGAACAGCAAACCGAAACAGAAAGCGCGTCCGATACCGGTGATGCCGATGAAAGTGAGCAGCAAAGCTCCCTGTTGGATGATGATGCGGACTTAGGTGACGCACAGGACAGTCATGGTGATGAAGTTCCGGTGCGGCCTAATTTTTTCCCCACCGGCTCTGATCGTTCGTCCTATGGAGTGTTTAGCAGAAAACACGATGAAACCATTCGGGCAGAAGATTTGTGCGAAGCTGAAGAACTGGCCCGTTTGCGCATGTATCTTGATCGGCAATTAGAGCGCTTAAAAGGAGCCGTGGCCCGGCTGGCAAACCGGTTACAGCGGCAATTGCTGGCCCAACAGCAACGCTCGTGGAATTTTGATCTGGAAGAAGGGGTGCTGGATGCTGCGCGCCTGACCCGGCTGGTTACTGACCCGATGCAGCCTCTTAGCTTTAAGGAAGAAACCGAGATCGAATTTAGAGATACGGTGGTTACCTTGCTGCTTGATAATTCCGGCTCCATGCGTGGCAGGCCGATTATGATTGCAGCGTTAACTGCAGATATTCTGGCCAGAACTCTGGAACGCTGTGGGGTGAAGGTGGAAGTTTTAGGCTTTACCACCAGAGCATGGAAAGGCGGGCAATCCCGTGAGGATTGGATTGCAGCAGGCAAGCCACGCAATCCTGGCCGATTAAATGATCTGCGTCATATCATTTATAAATCAGCCGATATGCCGATCAGGCGCGCTTCAAATAATCTTGGCCTGATGATGCGCGAAGGCCTGCTTAAGGAAAACATTGACGGCGAGGCCTTGCTCTGGGCGCATGAACGTTTACTGGCGCGTCCGGAGGCCCGGCGTATTTTGCTGGTGATTTCTGATGGCGCCCCGGTGGATGATACCACTCAATCCCACAATAAAAGCGGCTATCTGGAAAACCATCTACGCGAGGTAATTTCTGATATTGAGCGCCGTTCCGATGTGCAATTGCTTGCCATTGGAATTGGTCATGATGTTACCCGCTGGTATCGACGGGCGGTGACTATTACCGATGCCGAACAATTAGGCGGTG
>JALSYJ010000151.1 GCA_027071965.1 Robiginitomaculum sp.
GACCGGCCTGGACATCCTCAACCAGGATGGGGATTCCATCGAAGTGGCCCTGGCCAAGAAGCTCGTATCTTGACCTTCACCCCGCCCGGCGCCTATCAGCGCTAGGCGGGTTCTTTTTTTGTCACACCGGCTCAGGACGGCACGTTTATACCCTATAAAATATAGTTACTCCGTTCCATCCTCTGTAATGCTGGGCACAGCCTGCAGCCATGGATCCATCATCAAATGTCCGATTTGAATCCAGGTATTGGACTTCAACCGTCGCCAGACGCCGTCATTGGCAAAGATCAGACCAGATGCCCAGTGGCAAATTGCTCTCATTCTTCCCTCTGATAGCATCTTCCGGAGCAACACAACATACTAAGTAAGGAAAGCTACCCTGACATGAAGCGCCTTTTCGCCGGAATCACCACAAGCCCTTCAAGCCAGAGAAAGCTGAAGAACTCACGACATAAACCTCCCTATGATATATTTATTTCGCCGTTTGCGAGATCTGCGAAGACTTTCCATCCGTTCTTTGGGCTTCAGCTCACGAAAGGAGAACTTTAGCCGTTATGGCTTCAATACCCTATTCTTTGTCGACTTGGCGAGATTCTATCTAGCACCAAGAAAGGGCTCCTAACGCGCGCCACCTGACGCTTTCCAGAAGGGACAGCTGTCACCAGCGGTAAGGCCATATACTGAACCGCGCGATGAGCAGAAGTTGAATGCATGCATCAAATAGAGTAAAACTCGAAATAGCGATGACCATGGAAATGCCACTACAGAACTCTTTCTGACTCGTTATTTTTATAACTACAGGTTTTGAGATGAGCAACAAGACAAAATCACTAGCGGATCAACTTTTCCCGATCAAAGAAAGCTTGGACTCCCTTGATGTTCTGGATATCCCACCGAACCAGAGAAAACTCCATACAGAAACTTACGACTTTTCGATTTCGACAATTTCGGAATATTTGGAAAACGGACACATATACATACCTCACTTTCAGCGAAGCTATGTTTGGAATAGGGGCCAAGCTTCGCGACTAATTGAGTCCCTAGTAATTCAATGCCCTATTCCAGTGCTCTATTTTGATCAGACCAACGATTCCAAATTCTCCGTCATTGATGGAAATCAGAGACTAACTAGTATCCGCTTATATCTTAATGACGAATTCTCTCTTCGTGGCCTCACCGCCTATCCTGAGCTAGAAGGAATGTATTTTTCTGATCTGGACCCACGAATACAGCGCCACATAACAAACAGGACATTACGCTGTATTGCGATTCTGCCGGATACACATCCTCAAATTAAGTTCGACGTATTTGAGCGTCTAAACACTGGATCAGTTCAACTAACCCCGCAAGAACTACGCCATGGCATATATCATGGTAAATTGATAGATAAGATTGACGCGCTCTCTAAAAAAACTGAATGGAAAGAGTTAACACGAATTCGAACGGATACGCGTATGAAGCGTTCCGAGTTGGTTCTTAGATTTATCGCCATGGCAAATGATTTAAATAATTATTTCAAGCCTCTTAGCGGATTTTTGAACAACTTTTTAGAAAAAAACAAAAATCCGCCAGATTCCAAGCTGACCGAATGGGAAGGTGAATTTAATTTTGCTGTAGACGCTCTTCGTACCATGTACGGAAATCTTGCATTTCGCCCATTCGATATGGAATTTAAGGCCCAGAATTCAATAAATGCAGCACTTTTTGATGCACAGATGATTGCAGTACACAGACTTAAACCAGATTTAACGAAATTTACGGAAAAAAAGCGCGAGAAGCTTTTGAAAGCAACTGCTACTTTGTTTAAAGATCCTGCTTTTGCTAAGACAATCGGTGCTGGAACCAGTTCGAAAACGTCAGTAACACGTCGTATACATATATTCACAACTTTCCTTAAGGAGCAACTATAATACAGATCGCAGCCCATGCCATACCAGAAAAGCGACGCACGGAATGAGTTCGAGGATCGGATTGCGGCTCTCATAAAGACAGCTCGTATTGCTTCGAAGAAAAAAAACAATATACCAAGTGCAGTGCGCGATCTCACGTATCATGCTGCTGTTTTTGAAGCCTCCGCTTGTTTAGAAGAATACATCAAATCGGTAATTGATGATTTCGCGTTCAGGGTAAAAGCACACAACCCGCCGCTTAAGGCCAAGGATCTCCCTTCGGCGGTAAGATCATTTATTTTTTTAAAAAGCTCTATTTCTATGTATGAGAGATATTTATATGCCGGTGACGAAAGAAAATTACTTAGGGAGCTTGATGTGAATAGTAGCGTGTTCGAGATAACCAAGGACGACAATATTTTGACCAACAAAGTGACATTGAGCTGTATTTACAACGAGAAGAAGTATCCTTCAACGAAGAATTGGAGAAGACTATTTTCCAGACTAGGTGTAAATGATGTGTTCGGATCAGTGTCTTCTATCATCAAAAGAGACGCTGAAGCAACTCTGACATCATTCAATGATGTTAGAACCGCGATTGCCCATCAAATCCCCCCATCATTGGCTTTGTCAGATGTAATAAGGAATTTATCTAATGCATTGCTATTAGTTAAAGGCATCGATAGACTTCTTTATCGACATTTTACTGCACACGCTGGTCAATGTTGCTGGCCTGCCACAGCAAACTAATCTGCACAAACTGTCGCGCTGAGATCTGGGTTGACACTTACAGTAGAGTAAACTCAGAAGTTATCTGACATCCACTACAGATAAGCTTATCCTAATAGAACAAGATTGAACCGCTGCACCTTCTTGAGCGAGTGATCTGTAGCATAAGTCTCAACAAAACCTTCTCACAAATCACATAACGTTTTCCCTTCCTTACCACTCCCGTTTCCCCGACGATGCTGCCTCGTTACCGGACCTGATTTCCGGAGGGGTTCCACGCATTACGAGGAAAACGGGATGTGCCAGTCGAAAAACGCTGCGACTTTGCCCGATGCCGGCCCTGCGAATCCGCCCGGGGCGGATACGGACACACAAAGTGTGTCCGATGAGCACACACCAGGGGTGGCACGCATCAAGCCGGTTCCGATCGGCAACCTCCCACAGGAGGTACAGGACGTGCTCGTTGCCGCGCGGAAGCTCTATGCAACCATCGGTGAACATGCCCCTGGCATCTTGCTTCCGCAAGAGGTGGAGCAAAAGTGGAAACGCCTCGGCGAGTGCTTGGCCTGGTTGCAGCGTTAGCGGCGCTGATCCCTGGGCTCATTCAGGCGGATGAGCTGACGGCGTGTTTCCACGATGCCGGAGGACGCTACGGCATCGCCCCCGCCCTCCTGCGGGCCATCGCCGAAGTGGAGAGCGGGCTCGACCCACAAGCGATGCACGTCAATGCGGACGGGACAGCCGACATCGGGCTAATGCAGATCAACTCATGGTGGTTTCCCGTCCTGAAGCAGTACGGCATCGAGCCACGGGATCTTTGGGACCCCTGCCTCAGCATCAGCGTAGGCGCCTG
>JALSYJ010000152.1 GCA_027071965.1 Robiginitomaculum sp.
AGGGTAGAAAATTCAATTGTTGATGCCATGCCCTGCTAAGCGGATCAATCCATGTTGAAACTTGTACAAAAATTGTTTGGCTCTTCCAATGAGCGGCTTGTCAAGGCGATGCAGCCTCGCGTCGAGCAGATAAATGAGCTGGAAGCTGAATTTGAGAAACTGTCCGATGATGAAATACGGGCAAAAACCGATGAATTTCGTGAGCGCTTGAAAAAGGGCGAAACGTTGGATGATTTATTGCCAGAAGCCTTTGCAAATGTTCGCGAAGCAGCAAAGCGCACTTTGGGACAGCGTCACTTTGATGTGCAATTGATGGGCGGCATGGTATTGCATGAGGGATCTATTGCCGAAATGCGTACCGGCGAAGGAAAAACCCTAGTTGCCACGCTTGCGGCATATTTGAACGCACTGCCGGGCAAAGGTGTTCATGTAGTAACCGTAAATGACTATCTGGCTGTCAGAGATGCAGAATGGATGGGTCAGATTTACAGCTTTTTGGGAATGACATCAGGCTGTGTGGTTCATGGCAAAAATGATGATGAACGCCAACAGGCCTATAATTGCGATATTACCTATGGCACCAATAATGAATACGGTTTTGACTATTTACGGGACAATATGAAAAATTCTCTGGACCAGATGGTTCAGCGCGAACACTATTTTTCTATTGTTGATGAGGTCGACAGTATTTTAATTGATGAAGCTCGCACCCCACTGGTTATTTCCGGCCCCACAGAAGACCGCAGCGATTTTTATCGTACTATTGATGCACTGATCCCCGAACTGGAAGAAGGTGATTTTGAGCTTGATGAAAAACAGCGTTCGGTTTCACTGACTGAATCAGGCAATGAACGGCTTGAAAAACGACTTCAGGAGCTGGGCCTGATGGAGGGCGATTTTTATGACATTGAGAATGTGTCCGTGGTGCATCATGTGAATATGGCCCTTCGCGCTCATAAAATATATTTGCGTGACAAGGACTATATTGTGCGCGGCAATCAGGTCATGCTGATTGATGAATTTACGGGCCGGATGATGGATGGGCGGCGGCTTGGCGATGGTCAGCATCAGGCAGTAGAGGCCAAGGAAAATGTAGAGATTCAACCTGAAAACGTAACATTGGCTTCGATCACCTATCAAAACTATTTCAGGCTTTATAAGAAACTTTCCGGCATGACCGGAACCGCGGCAACTGAAGCTGCAGAATTTGAAGGTATTTATAATCTGGGAGTAGTGGAAATCCCGACAAACCGCCCGGTGCAGCGTATAGACATTGATGACGAGCTTTACCGCACTAATGCCGAAAAATACAAAGCGGTTATAGAAGATGTAAAAGAGCGGCAAAAAGCCGGACAGCCTATTTTAGTGGGAACTGTTTCCATTGAAAAGTCGGAAGAGCTGGCAAAATTGTTCAAAAAGGAAAAGATCAAACATACTGTGCTAAATGCCCGATATCATGAACAAGAAGCCGAAATTATCGCACAGGCCGGAGCGCCGGGTGCTGTAACTATTGCAACTAATATGGCCGGGCGCGGTACCGATATTCAGTTGGGCGGCAATGCTCAGATGCTGCTTGAGGGTTGGCTGAATGAACAGACCGGCAAAGGTAAAGACCCCGATGAAAAATCTATTTCCCGGCAACGAGATAAATTTGAATCGCAGGTAAATGCAGCCAAGGAACAGGTGCTTGCAGCAGGCGGACTTTATGTACTGGCCACGGAACGTCATGAAAGTCGCCGTATTGATAATCAGTTGCGGGGGCGTACCGGTCGACAGGGTGATCCGGGCCTGTCCAAATTTTATGTCTCGGTCGAAGATGATTTGATGCGGATTTTTGCCCCGGAACGCATGAATACGATCATGAAAACCCTGGGCATGAAAGAGGGTGAGGCAATTGCCCATCCATGGATGAACAAGGCGCTGGAAACCTCACAGAAAAAGGTAGAGGCCCGCAATTTTGAAATTAGAAAAAACCTGCTCAAATATGATGATGTGGCCAATGATCAGCGCAAAGCTATCTTTGAGCAGCGTCGCGATTTTATGGCCGCTGAGGATGTTTCCGAAGTTATAAATGATATGCGCCATGAAGCCATTGAGGATTTGGTTTTCAAATATATGCCGGAAAATGTGATGGCAGACCAATGGGATATGGACGGGCTGGAGGCCGAGATAACCACATTGCTTGGACAGCCGGTTCCGGTCAAGGAATGGGCCGCCGAAGAAGGCGTTGCCAATGAGGAAATTCTAGAGCGGCTGGAAGATTTTGCAGATCGGCTTTATGCCAGTATTGTTGCCCGCTTTACACCGCAGAACATGCGACCGATCGAGAAGCATATTTTATTGAGTGTTATTGACCATCACTGGCAGGAACACTTGCAAAATCTGGATCACATGAAATCAACCATACATTTGCGCTCCTATGCCCAGCGCGATCCCTTAAATGAATATAAGTCTGAAAGTTTTGCTCTGTTTGAAGGATTGTTGGCTGATCTTCGTTCATCAGTTACCCAAACCGCCATGTCCTATCAGCACATGCAATTGCAACCAGCGCCGGAGCCGGAACCATTGCGTGATGATTTAACCCAAAGCCGGGGCGGCGGGGCGACAATTGACGATAGCGGCAACGTCACCGCTCCGTCATCGGCTCGCCAAAGCAGTAGCACGATTGATCCTGATAACCCGCAAACCTGGGGACGGGTGCCAAGGAATGCGCCTTGTCCTTGTGGTTCGGGCATAAAATATAAAAGATGCCACGGTTCAGTGCGGCAACAACCGGCATCACAACAACAAAATTAGGCATAGCCTAACTCAAGGTCTTTCCGGCCAAGCCGTTGGCCGGGCTCATGTGGGCTTTACCTGCAATTCCGCGACAAGATAAGGTGGAGCATGAGTGATTCGTTTCATAATCACCAAATGGGCTTTCCCGCATGCTTAACTATTGGCGGGTAGCTGTTTTATGTGGTGCCAAAGGAATAAGCCATGAAAATGTTTTCTTCTCTGATTTGTACAGGTTTTATCGTTGGTGGGCTATCATTTGCATCGCCCCTACTGGCAGCGGATCATAATTCGTTTTGGCAGCAATTACGTCCAGTTTCCGGTCTTGCCGCTCCCGTGCCAGCAAAAATAATGCCGGCACAGGTGCTAAATGCAGGGATGCAATCACAGAACATGGCCTCATCTGGCTCGGCTTTTATTGCTGCTGCCGGCGTGCAAAATGATGATGTGTCAGGTGGAGGTTTTGCCTCTGATACAATTGAATTTGAGTTTGTGGCAGGTTGGGATTCCGAGCATGTTTTTCGCGGCACCCAGCAAAGCAAGCAAAATATAACCGGCGGAATTGAGGCACGAATGGATCAGGTTTATGCCGGGGTCTGGGCGGTTTTGCCGACGGCTGACAGTTTTGCCGCATATCAGGATCGAAT
>JALSYJ010000153.1 GCA_027071965.1 Robiginitomaculum sp.
CAATAACCAGCGCTTTGTCTATTTTAGGTCTTGGCGGAGAATAGTCAGACCAGTCCAGTTTCATGGCTCTGGCTCTTGCTTCTTCTATCCGAATTCTGGGCTTGGCATTGCGTCCTGTTTTATGTGATCTGCGAGTGTGTGCATAATCTTCACGGGTTTGCTTGATGAACGGCCCCCTAGTTTTTGGGGTAAATAGTGTGCGCACCACACCAACTGCCCGGCTGGCATCTGGCACATAAATCGTCGGGCCATTGCTGTAGGATGGTTCAATTTTAACCGCAGTATGGGTGGGTGAAGTGGTAGCCCCGCCAATAAGCAAGGGGGTAGACCATCCGCCCCTCTGCATCTCGGCGGCAATATGGGTCATTTCCTCAAGGCTTGGGGTAATAAGACCCGACAGCCCAATGGCATCAACATTTTGTTCCTTGGCTACTTTTAAGATGGTTTCACAGGGCACCATCACTCCCAGATCAATCACCTCATAACCATTGCACTGCAACACTACTGCCACAATATTTTTGCCAATATCGTGAACATCGCCCTTAACTGTAGCCAGCAGGATTTTACCATTGGACATATCGGCAAGACCTGAAAGTTGTTTTTCTTCTTCTAAGAATGGCAATAAATGAGCCACCGCAGCCTTCATCACCCGTGCTGATTTTACCACTTGCGGCAAAAACATTTTGCCGGCACCGAACAGGTCTCCCACAGCGTTCATACCAGCCATTAACGGCCCTTCGATAACGTGCAAGGGTTTATCGGCAGCTTGGCGGGCCTCTTCGGTATCCTCAACAATAAACTCGGTAATTCCATGTACAAGCGCATGTTTTAACCGTGCAGCCACATCTTCCTTTCGCCATGCAACATCCCGGCGTGAGGCTCTGGATTTGTGGGCTCCGCCACGGTATTGCTCTGCCAATTCAAGCAAGGCTTCAGAAGCATCCGGGTTGCGGTTCAAGATCACATCTTCGCATACGTTGCGCAATTCTGGTTCAATATCATCATAAATATCCAATTGCCCGGCATTAACGATGGCCATATCAAGACCAGCCTTGATCCCGTGATATAAAAATACCGAGTGCATGGCCCGGCGCACTGGTTCATTGCCACGAAAAGAGAAAGACAAATTGGACAGCCCGCCGGAAACTCTGGCGTGGGGCAGGGTCTGTTTGATTATCCTGGTGGCATTGATAAAATCAACGCCGTAATTGTTGTGCTCTGGCAGGCCGGTGGCGACAGCAAAAATATTCGGGTCAAAAATAATATCCTCAGGCGCAAAGCCATCATTGACCAGCAAATGATAAGCCCGGGTACAAATTTCTACCTTGCGCTCTTGCGTATCAGCCTGGCCCTTTTCATCAAAGGCCATTACCATTACGGCTGCACCATAACGACGGATCTGGCGGGATTTTTGCAAAAAATCCGCTTCACCTTCTTTCATCGATATGGAGTTTACCACCCCCTTGCCCTGAATACACTTCAAGCCCGCTTCAATTACCTCCCATCGCGAACTGTCGATCATGATCGGCACCCGACAAATATCAGGTTCTACAGCGATCAGATTTAAGAAACTGGTCATGGCCTGAACTCCGTCCAACAGGCCGTCATCCATATTGATATCTATAATCTGGGCGCCATTTTCAACTTGCTCGCGGGCTATATCCAAAGCGCTGGCATAATCTTGTTCAACAATCAGGCGCTTGAATTTGGCAGACCCTGATACATTGGTTCTTTCACCAATATTGATAAAATTTGCAGAGCTTAACGTCATGACGCGGCTCTGGCGCAATGAGCAGCTAGCGGACGGGTTTTAAGTGCATATAGCAATTGCATATCAATCCTCCAGCCGAAACGGTTCCAGACCCGACAACCGCAATGCGGTGGGCTGGGGAGTAATTTTTCTTGGAGGAATACCTTCCACAGAGCCTGCAATAGCAACAATATGCTGCTCATTAGTCCCGCAGCAACCTCCGACCAGATTGACCAGACCGTCCTTAGCCCACTCTGATAGATGTTTGCTGGTGGTTTCAGGAGTTTCATCATATTCACCGAAGGCATTGGGCAAGCCGGCATTCGGGAACGCAATAATTCTACAATCAGCAATTCGCGCCATATCCGCAATATGGGGTCGCATTTCTTCGGCACCCAAAGCACAATTAAGCCCCACTGCCCATGGTTTGGCGTGGGCAATAGATATCCAAAATGCCTCAGTGGTTTGACCGGAAAGTGTGCGCCCGGAGCTGTCGGTAATTGTACCGGAAATAATCAGGGGAATTTCAAACCCGGCCTGCTCCATTGCGTCTTGGGCGGCCACAATTGCGGCCTTGGCATTTAGGGTATCAAACACGGTCTCGATGATTAAAAAATCCACAAATTCAAGCATGGCACAGGCCTGCTCAAAATAAGCTTCCCGCACCTGCTCAAAGTTAACTTCGCGAAAACCAGGGTCTTCGACTTTTGGTGACAGGGATAGAGTTTTGCTTAACGGCCCCATTGCTCCGGCTACCATTGCCGGGCGCATCGGGTGCTGTTTGTGCCAGTCATCGGCAGCTTGACGGGCAATGCGGGCACCAGCTCTGGCGATTTTAGCAGCCATTGCCTGAAGACCGTAATCGGCCTGACTGATGCTGGTGGCATTAAAGGTATTGGTTTCGATCAAATCGGCGCCAGCTCGCAAAAACCCCTTATGAATACGAGCTATTTCCTGTGGTCTGGTCAGATTCAAAAGATCATTATTGCCCTGTACTGCTGTTGGCCAGTCTGCAAGAAGTTGCGCTCGAAACTCGGCTTCAGACAGCTTTAACTGCTGAATGCTTGTCCCCATGGCTCCATCAATAATACCCATTCTGGTCTGCAGAATTTCTTCAAACTGACGAAGGCGCATCTCGCGGGTCATTGGCTTGCCTTTGGCTGTGGCCGCAGACCTAAAAGCCGACAGGTGGCATAGGCAAAATCAGCGCTGTTAAGAGTATAAAAGTGAAATCTGCGAAACCCTGCTTCTTGTAGGTTTGTGCAATATTCTGCAACTATGTTTGCCGTAAGCAATTGTCTGGTGACCGGGTCGTTTTCAGTGCCTTCAAAGACATTGAACATCCATTTGGGAATGGTTGTGCCGCACATTTTCGCCATCCGCACCAATCCGGTAAAATTAGGCTGCAGCATAATGCCCGGCACCAACGGAATGGAAATACCCTCGGCAAGCAAACGGTCTTGAAAGTCAATCATCACGTCCGGATCAAACCCAAACTGGGTTATAGCCTGATCGGCACCTGCATCTATTTTACGACGTAAATTATCGAGTTCTTCCTGCCAACTGCCAGATTCAGGGTGGCGTTCAGGGTAAGCTGCTACGCTAACCTTGATTTTGGAGTCTGACTTAATAGCACGCACCAGATCAGCAGCATAAGAATAAC
>JALSYJ010000154.1 GCA_027071965.1 Robiginitomaculum sp.
ACTTAAAAGTTTTGATCTGATCATTTTTGACCGCTATACACGGCGCGGTGTTTTGCCCCTGTTATATCTGCAAAATGTGACCCAATACGTAGAAGAAGGCGGAGCACTAATGGTGGCAGCAGGCCCACCATTTGCCGGAAATGGATCCCTGGCAAGAACTTTTCTGGCCGGATTATTGCCTGCACGCCCCGATGGAAACATTCACACAGAACCCTTTAGGGCCAAAGGCACTGATATTGGAGCAAGGCACCCGGTAACTGCACCGCTTTTGGCACAACAGGAAAAATGGGGCCGCTGGGGCCGGGTAATCGGAGTTACCGGGGTAAGGGGTGAAACTGTCCTGTCAGCAGGTGAAGATAAACCGCTATTGATTCTGGATCGTGTGGGGGCGGGCCGGGTGGCTTTGCTGCTTAGTGATCAGGCCTGGCTGTGGTCCAGAGGTTTTGAAGGCGGCGGCCCGCAATATGAATTATACCGCCGTCTGGCTCACTGGCTGATGAAAGAGCCGGAATTGGAAGAAGAATCCTTACAAGGAGAAATTCGTGATGGGCAATTACACGTTCGCTTGCGCACATTGCAGGACAAACCACCACCAATAGAGATAACAGGCACGCAAGGCAAAACATGGAGCCTTGAAACAAAACAAGTATCCCCAGGATTATACAGTGCCAGCATGAATGTGCCTGAGTCTGAAGGTTTGCTGACACTGAGCGCCGGTGAATTATTGGCCGTTGCTGCACAAGGGCGGCTGAACCCCCCTGAATTTGCAAGACTACAACCGGTAAAAAAAGCTTTAGAGCCGTTAAACAAACAAACCAGAGGAGGTGCGTTTTTTGTAAAAAACCTGCAATCCGATATGCAAATCAGACGCACACGGCCACAAGACCGTCAGGCTGGCCGGAACTGGTTTGGCCTGCAGCAAAACAAGTTTCACATTAAGACTCAAATAAAAAAGCGACCCCTGATTGACCCAAGGATCGCTTTGATATTCTTGTTACTGCTCACAGGAGCCATGTGGTGGCGCGAAGGCAAAACCCAGGATCAGGTTCAATCCTGACCTTTAGGATCAGGACTGTTGCTCTTCTTGATATTTTTGCATATCCCGCACCATTTCCATATTCAACATGCGCTGCCAGTTAGCTTGTGACAAGCGGTGTGCATAAAATGCAGCCAGACCGCCATTATCACGCAATGCCATAATTTTATCCTCAGGCAGCTTCATCAGCTTTTCTTCTGACAGGCCTAGATATTCACCCATTTTCTGTTCGACCAGCTTGCCTTCTGTATCTGGTGCCACAACCTGAATTTCTTCTTTGGCAAAAAGATCAAGTTCATTCATTGCCCGAACAAAATTGGCAGTGCCCATGGCTTCGGCATCATAGGCTTTTACAAATTCAACAGCCTGTGCCGTGGCTTCGGTCAACTCAGTGCCATTAAAAAACGGCGATGTGGCATTTTCGGTAATCATTGGCGAGGAACGATCAATACATACCATCAAATTATTTGGATCCTGATCATTCTTGGCCGAAGCAAACGGGTATCTGCGAATATATGCCGGGATATAAGCCCCTTCTGCCATTCTGCCATCGTCCAGAACAAAACTGTTGGTATCTTGCTTGATACCCATTACCACTGCCGGAGTTTTTTCTTCACCGGCAAATACAATCGGATAATTTAACGCTGCCAGCACAAATTCCGCTACGGTCACCGGAACGATCTGGGTTTCGCGTAAAAATGCAAAGGGCTGCTCGGTAAGCGGTGTAATACCAAGATTACCGTGTTCTTTGACGTTGAGCAATTCAGGTTGCTTGTAGAACAACATATTGCCGGAAATAGATGTGGCGGGAGCGCCGTTTTCTTCTGCCATTTGGGTCCCCTGAACCTGATAATAAGAATTAGAAGCGCGGGTCATAGCTGAACAATGAGTTAATGCCAACACCCAAGTGCTCTACAATCCGTAATAAGTTCACTTTTTTGGTTCATGGCGTACAAAAATTTTCCCTAAAATTTGAAGTTCCGGATTTACGCTAGTTTTAGCCTGCTCTGCTATAAAGTGGGGCAGAAGGTCGGAAAAAACCGGCCCACAAGGAGAATGCCATGAAAGAGCATAGTCTATTTGTGGATCTTAGGGTGCTGTTGGTACATCCGGATCAAGGTTCCTTTGACTTATTACAAATGGCCCTGGAAGGGTTCCGGTTTGATCGGATCACCCATGTTCAGGACATTGAAAGCGCCAAGGATCAACTCTGCTTTAACAGTTTTGATCTTCTGATCTTGTCTGAAGGAATATCGGCAGCATCCACTTTATCACTACTTAGGCACATAGACTGCGGGGATTTGGGAAGCACTGAAGCTCTGGATATTTTATACCTGCACCCAAAAGAAGCCTGTATGCAGGAATTGCCAAAGCGCCTGAAAGTGCATTATTTGCAACAAACATCAAGCTCAGGCAAATTGCATGACGGCTTAAAGAATATATTTGCCGCCAATGAAAAAAAGCGGGTTAAGCCGGAATTTCTGCGTGGAAGGGCTGCTCCCCTGCCTCTTGTCCGGGAAAAAAGATAGTATCTATTGCTGATGCCTTGCCCTGATTATTCGTTAGCAAGGCTACGCAGAAGCGAGCGAACCTGAGCTGCTTCGGCATCGGTGCCGCCAAGGGACAAGGCCTCTTCATAATACTGACGTGCAGTTTCAATTTCACCGGAATCCTGGGCAATAGCCCCCAACCCCACATAGGCAGCAAAAGTTTCCGGATCAAATGTGAGCAAGCGCTCAAACACCTCTCTGGCTTCAGCAGATTTACCTTCAACCGCAAGGCAGGAACCAAATTTTGCCAGATTATCCAATGCCCATGGATCAGCTTTGACGATCTGTTCTGATTCTTCACATTGCCTAGGGGTCAAGGAACCAGCAGCCCGAAGTGAAGCCTCCCTTATCATTCCTGAGCCTACAGGTTTTTTTACCGGAGCCCGTTTGATCTTGCGGCTGCCATCATGACCTGACTTTTGATCGTCACCAGATAAATCTTCGCGTCTTTCTAATGAGCTGTCTGCTGGTGTGTGATCATTACCATGTTTTGCAGGATTTGCTGCTTTGGTTGTGCTTTTAACCTGTGCCTGAATAACAGGTTTTGTTTTGGCTTTATTATGTTCAACATGGGATAAATTACGGGTTTTTGCCACGGGTTTCACAAAACCTGTAAAGCTCAATGCATCTTTGGGTGGGGCAACATGATTGGGAAAACTTGCCGCAACAAGTACGGAGTTTTGATAAACTTTGGCATTGGCGCTAAGCACGGTATCGCTAAGAACCAGACGAATACGTAAACCGCCCGGAGCAGGAATGGTTCGCATGGAATGTATAAGCGAAGAATTGGCTGCAGACATGGTCATTGCTTCGGAACTAACCCCTAAAACATCCACATCCATTCCCTGCTCGTTCATTATCACCTTGACCGCATCGGGTTGCTGGTCAAAGGAAAACAGCAGTTTTGCAGTTTGTTCTTCCGCTGCAAAAACTACATCACGCAATTCAGCCCTGACAGCAGTGGACAGAAATAAAAACAGCAGTAAAAACAAGAACGAAAATAATGATTTGCTCATCAGGCAAAAACCTTTGATTAATGTGGTATTACCTGTATTCACTGTTAGGATTAATCTTGCGTTAATCAATTGCGAGACCGATTAAAAAATCTTAAAATCAAGTACCAAACCAAAAGGATCACCCATGCGCGAAGCCCTTATTGTCTCTACCGCCCGCACCCCCATAGGCAAAGCCTATCGGGGTGCATTTAACGACACCCAGCATCAGGCACTCGGTGGCCATGCCATCAAACACGCAGTAGCGCGCGCTGGCCTTAATGGCGAAGAGATAGATGACGTAATAATGGGCACTGCCATGCAACAGGGGTCTGCGGCACAAAATTCTGCCCGGCAATCGCTTATCCGCGCAGGCCTGCCTAATTCTGTATCCGGAATGAGCGTTGATCGCCAGTGTGCATCAGGCATGATGGCGATTGCTGTGGCCGCCAAACAGATTATCTGCGATGGCATGGATATTTGCGTTGGCGGCGGAACTGAAAGCATTTCTCTGGTACAAAATGACAAGATGAATTTGTTTCGCGCTGCCGACCCGTGGATTAAACAGCATAAACCGACACTGTACATGTCCATGCTGGAAACCGCCGAGATTGTGGCAAAGCGCTATAATGTCAGCCGCGAAGCTCAGGACGAATACGCCCTGCAATCACAGCAACGCACCGCAGCAGCGCAGGCATCGGGGAAATTTGATGATGAGATCGTCCCTTTGCCAACAATAATGAAAGTAATGGATCGCGAAACCAAGGAGATATCTGACAGGCAGATTACTCTGGATAAAGACGAAGGCAACCGCCCCACTACCACGCTGGAAGGTTTGCAATCGCTAAAACCGGTATTTAAAGGCGGACAACAAATTGCAGAGGGCCAGTTCATTACCGCTGGCAATGCCTCACAGCTTTCAGACGGCAGTTCCGCAAGCGTACTAATGGAGGCCTCCGAAGCCGCACGACGTAATCTTACGCCCCTTGGAATTTATCGCGGCATGGCTGTGGCTGGAACCGAGCCGGATGAAATGGGCATTGGGCCGGTATTTGCCGTGCCAAAATTGCTAAAGGCCAATGGCCTGACTATGGACGATATTGGTCTGTGGGAGCTAAACGAGGCATTTGCAGTACAAGTTCTTTACTGCCGCGACAAACTTGGCATTGATAATGAAAAGCTGAATGTAAATGGCGGATCCATATCAATTGGCCACCCCTATGGAATGTCCGGAGCACGAATGGTCGGCCACGCCTTGATCGAAGGTAAACGCCGTGGCGCCAAATTTGTGGTTTGCACAATGTGTGTCGGCGGGGGCATGGGAGCCGCCGGCCTGTTTGAAATTGCCTGATTTTGAAACCTGCTGATAACAGGCAATAAAACGCCCGCTTTAACAAGCGGGCGTTTTAATTTTTTCAGTTCAAAATGAACAAGAATACAATCTCTTATCTGTCGCATTTTTGGCCGCAAAACCCGTCCTCAAGTAGCGAAGCGGTAGGACAAACAAAGAGTCCTCAAGTAGCCGCTAGGCGATAGGACAAACAAAGAGTCCTCAAGTAGCCGCTAGGCGGTAGGACATTAAAAGACCTTCCCACTTTTGCTAAAAATGCAAATCTTTGTTTGTCGCATTTTTGGCCGCAAAACCGGTACCCACTTTTGCTAAAAATGCAAATCTTTGTTTGTCGCATTTTTGGCCGCAAAACCGGTACCCACTTTTGCTAAAAATGCTCTAATGCTTAACATCCCGCCATACAGCCCGGTATGAGCCATAAAGCAGCAAGGCAAGCAGGAATAGATAGATAAGAACTACCCAGCCAGTGCGCTTGCGCTGTTCCATTTTTGGATCAGCAGCCCAAGTCAGAAACTCCACAACATCTTTTGCCATTTGA
The DNA here is from genome assembly GCA_027071965.1 of Robiginitomaculum sp. GTDB lineage: Bacteria > Pseudomonadota > Alphaproteobacteria > Caulobacterales > Maricaulaceae > Robiginitomaculum_B. The sequence continues at coordinate 5,468 of JALSYJ010000154.1, forward strand.
TCAACACTTGCCTCTGTGCCATCAGTATATTCCACCCGGCCTTCGGACAAAGGATTGCCCATGGCAATCTGGTTACCGCCGGAAAAATACGGGTTATAACTCATGCCAGGGGATAACTTCATACCCTCAGGCGGATCCTCATAACCAGTAAGCAGTGAGTATAGATAGTTTGAACCATCAGCACGGGCTCTGGTCATCAGTGACAAGTCTGGAGGAAGCGCACCCATATTAGAAGCCTTAGCCGCCATTTCATTGGCATATGGGTTCGGCAATTTGTCTGCGGTTATTCCAGGACGCTCAAACATCTCGCCACTTTCATCTGGCCCATCAATGATTGTGAACATCTTGGCAATTGCCTTGATGACAGGATTATCATTGGGGTTCGGATATTCAGGGTCGTAAAACGGAGCCCCTTTATCTCCCAGATTATAAAAGGCCACATATTTCAAGGAGTGACAGGCGGCGCAGACCTCCTGATAGACCTGAAACCCACGCTGAGCCGCAGCCTTGTCATAGGTTCCGGACATGCCCTCAAAATGCCAGTCCTGAGTTTTGTTTTTGGCACCTGCACCAGCGGCAAATACGGCGCCAGCAGAAAAACTTGCAATAATAGCCAGGCTTACAATTCGCTTTAACATATCAATTGTCTCCCTTGTCGGTGCCTAAAACGGAGGCTTCAATACTGGCCGGTCTTGGCTTTGGTTTTTCCACCAGACCCAGGATTGGCAGGATCACAAGGAAAAAGGCAAAATAGTATATTGTCAAAATTCTCGACATCCAGACAAAGGTCAGCCCGACTTCATGTCCATCAGCATCAACACCGGTAGCAAATACCAGATCTGATGGCAATTTAGCCCCGGCCCAGCCCAGACCCAGACAGACCAGAACGAACAAGAAGAAAAACTGCTTTGCCAATGGGCGATAACGCATTGAGCGCACTTTGGATGTATCCAGCCATGGCAGGGCAAACAATACCCCGATGGAAGCAAACATCGCAACCACGCCCATTAACTTGTCCGGAACCGCCCGCAGGATTGCATAAAACGGAAGATAATACCATTCAGGAACAATATGCGCTGGCGTGGAATATGGATTGGCCGGTATGAAATTGTCCGGGTGGCCCATGCTGTCCGGCTTAAAGAACAAAAAGTAGGAAAAGATCATCAAAAAGACGACAATCGCAAATGCATCCTTCACCGTGTAATAGGGATGAAAGTTCAAGGTATCAGCCTTGGTTTTTATGGAAATACCTGTGGGATTGTTATTGCTTGGAATATGCAATGCCCAAATATGCAAGATCACCATGCCTACGATCAGGAACGGCAATAGATAATGCAAGGAGAAAAACCGGTTCAAGGTCGGCCCGTCAACTGCAAAACCACCCCATAACCACTGGGTTACGGCGGTTCCTGCGGCTTCTGGAGGAATTGCACTGAACAAATTGGTAATAACAATTGCACCCCAGATCGACATTTGACCCCATGGCAGAACATAACCCATAAATCCGGTGGCCATCATCAACAGATAAATCACCATGCCAACAATCCAGATCATTTCTCTGGGATTTTTTGCTGAGCCATAATAAATACCCCGGAACATATGGATATAAACGGCCAAAAACATCATTGATGCACCAACCGCGTGCATGGGCTGTAACATCCAGCCCCAATTGATATTGCGGTTGATATGCTGAACTGAATCAAACGCCATGTCCGGATGCGGAACATAATGCATGGCCAGAATAATGCCTGTGATTAGCTGGCTAACCAGCATCACCGCCAGAATTGCACCAAATGTCCACCAGTAATTCAAATTCCTCGGACTGGGAAAGATCATGGTGTCGACGCCCAGCCGAATAATAGGTAGCCGCGCATCAAGCCATTTCTCTATGCCGGTTTTTGGATTATAATTTGATTGGCCGCTCATACCGAAGCCTCCTTACCGATTTGAATTACCGTATCGCTCATATACCAATAAGGCGGAACCACCAGATTGGTTGGAGCCGGGCCTTTTCTAATGCGGCCTGAATTATCATAATGAGAACCATGACAGGGGCAGAACCAGCCGCCATATTCACCACCCTTGGTGTCTTTGGGGTCAAACAGCGGTACACATCCCAAATGCGTACATATGCCCACTGCCACCAGATATTGTGGTTTTAACTTGCCGTCAGGGCCGGGAACCAGCCTTTCGCTGTCAGTTTGCTTGTCTTTTAGAACACTGACATCCAAAGATCGCGCCTCTTCAATCTCGGCAGCAGTGCGATAGCGAATAAATACCGGCTTGCCCCGCCATTTTGCCACCACTTGCGCGCCTTCCTCTAGTGAAGAAACGTCAAATTCTATTGTGGCCAGAGATAATGTGTCAGCAGACGGGTTCATTTGGTCAATCAGCGGCCAGGCCAAAAACCCTGCGCCAGCAACCACAGCAGTTCCCGAAGCTATATGAATAAAATCCCGGCGGGTTGGTTCGTCAGATTCAACAGGTGTGCTCACGTCAAATACCCTCATTTCGCCATGAGATTAAGTTAACCAGCGATTGGACATGGCATCCCACACCGCTTTCCCAAGACAGGATATCCAAAATACAACAGCACTAAGATCAACCCTTATGCTGAAAATGATGTAAACCCCTGATCTTGCCTCCGTAGAAGGGGATAAATTGCTATTCCGCATTATTCAACTAAAAATCGAAGAAATCTGTGTTTTTTCCTACAGAAGCTTTTATGGCAGTCACTGCCCCGGGGGTTAGCCGCAATTAAAGCCGGGCAAGATGCATGTTAAAGCAATTTGCCGCTCGACCTTGCCCCAAATCACGATTATCACAGTCAAAACTTCATTCGGATGCAAGCAAATGATCAATCAGGACCAGAAAAAACAACAGACCTCCGCATGGTTCAGTAAATTACAGGGCCATATCTGCAATGCATTTGAGCAATTAGAATCAGAAGCACCTGCCAGCCTGTATAGCGGGGAAGCAGGACGGTTTGAGAAAACTCCGTGGCAGCGTGGCCCTGAACAAGGAGGCGGAGTAGCAGCCTTGATGCGAGGGCGCCTGTTTGAGAAAGTCGGGGTGCATGTGTCTGAGGTTTATGGCGAGTTTTCCGAAGAGTTTCGCACACAAATACCCGGAGCTGAAACTGATCCACGATTTTGGGCTGCTGGCATTTCACTGATTGCCCACATGAGAAACCCAAAGGTTCCAGCAGTGCACATGAACACCAGATATATTGTCACTACCCAGGACTGGTTTGGTGGCGGCGGCGACCTTACGCCCATGCTGGCAGAACAGCGATCGGATGATGCGCCTGATACTGTTCGCTTTCATGCCAGTATGAAAGCTGCCTGCGATGCCCATGACCCTGACTATTATCCAAAATTCAGAGATTGGTGTGATCGTTATTTTTATCTGCCCCATCGCGAGGAACCAAGAGGCACTGGCGGCATTTTCTATGATCGTCTTAATTCTGGAAATTTTGCCAGTGACTTTGCCTTTACCAAAGACGTGGGCAAAGCATTTTTAGATGTTTATCCGGCAATTGTACGCACCCGCATGGGCGAAAGCTGGTCAAGCGATGAACGTGAACAACAATTGATCCAAAGGGGCCGGTATGTAGAGTTTAATCTGCTCTATGATAAGGGGACCACCTTTGGCCTGAAAACCGGCGGCAATGTGAAAACTATCTTGTCCTCCATGCCTCCTATTGTGAAATGGCCGTAAATCCAGCCCGTTAAACACCACCGTTAACCATACTGGCCTGACACTTGCGTTATCATGGGTACAGATCTGGTTTGTCAGGTAAGCAATATAGGATTATTTTGGGAAAACATATATTTTTCCGATACTTATAAATCATCCTTACAAAAACAGATCCGTAATGTCGGGATTTGCCCGGTAGAAAAATCCATACACGGGTACTTTCTGCCCAGCGTTAAGGAAGAACGGAATGTCGATCAGTACAATTTTAGGCACTGCACTATCGGGATTAGGTGCCAGTCAGGCCAGCCTGCGGCAAACGGCCAATAATATTGCCAATGTGAATACCGAAGGCTATGCGCGCACCACTGCACCGACCATTGCACGCAATGTTGCCGGAGCAGGCCTTGGTGTTTCCCAGGCTGATGTGCGGCGCATTACCGATCAATTCCTGCTAAGCACATCTTTAAGCGCCAGTTCTGATGCTGCCGCATGGCGAACCAGAGCTGATGTTTTGGATCGCGTACAAGCTCAGTTTGGCGCACCTGATGATCCCGGATCGGTGTTTTCCAGATTAAACAGTGCATTTGCCGATATCGGCATAGCCGCACAGGATCCGGTTTCCGGGGTTCGCCGTATGCAGGCGGTCAATTCGGTAAAATCCCTGTTTGACGAGTTCACAAGACTGGATCGCCAGATCAGATCCGCCCGCGCCGAGGCGCAACAGCAAATCAATACCAGCATTGATAGGGCTAATCAGTTACTAAAAGAAATTAGCAATCTGAATACGGATGTAACCAGAGGGGTAATACAAGGCGACGGCACCGGTGCTCAGAACCGGCAGTCTGCCTTGATTGATGAACTTAGCGAACTGATTGATGTACGTGTGGAGCGCAATGAATTGGGAGCCGCTACCATTCGCACCTCTGATGGCGTCTTATTGCTGGGGCAATATGCCATGACCTTGCAAAGGTCTGCAGGATCGGGCGGGGCACCAGAGACTGTTTATTCACGAATCACAGCTACTGCACCTTCTGGCTCCAGTATTGATCTGCAGGCCAATATCCAAGGTGGCCGTATTTTTGGGCTTTTGGCATTGCGTGACACAGAATTGGTGGAAATGAGCGCTGAATTATCAGAACTGGCTGCCGGTACTGCTGACGCGCTTAACCGCGCACAATCTGATGCAGTGTCAGTGCCGCCTCCATCCTCTATACAGGGGCGCAATACCGGACTGATGGGCACTGATGCCTTAAACTTTTCCGGGGCCAGCACAATTGCTCTGGTAGCTGATGATGGCACACTGGTCAGCCGCGTTGATGTGGACTTTGATGCTGGAACATTAAGTGTTGATGGCGCAAGCCCGGTCACGATCGGCACAACTATTGACAGTTTTACAAATGCCTTGAACACCGCATTTGGCACCAGTGTTACCGTTGATTTTGCCCAAGGCTCATTATCCTTTGAAGCTTCTGGAACAAACGGAATTGGTTTTTTGCAGGACAGCACCAGTCCATCGGATCGCGCCGGGCGCTCAATGGCAGCGTTCTTTGGACTAAATGATCTGCTGACCAGCCCCCGGCCCACCCAATATGCCACCGGGCTATCTGGTGCGGACCCCCATGGATTTACCAATGGGCAGACTCTGGATTTTACGATCAATACCGGCGATGGCAGATCTGCATCTGATATTTCGGTAACTATATCCGGAACCAGTTTAAACGATGTATTGACCTCTCTTAATGACACTTCCACAGGTCTGGGCCGTTATGCCAGCTTTTCGCTGAACAGTGAAGGAAGGTTGCAATCGACACCGGTAACGGGGGCCGAAAGCTATCAGATCAATCTGAACACCGATAACAGCATCCGATCCGGTTCCGGCCTGTCATTTTCGCAAATTTTTGGATTTGGTAATAGCGTCCTGGCTGGACGTGCCAGTGTATTTTCAGTTCGCGAAGACATTGCGCGCAATCCTGATCTGTTATCATTGGCCCAACTTGATATTTCCGCCACCACCAGTGCCGGCGCCATTGTGCTGGGTAAAGGTGATGGACGAGGCGGATTTGCCATTCAAAAAGCTCTGGAAACCACTAGGGAATTTCAAACAGCAGGATCCTTGTCCTCTACAAATTCCTCGTTGACTGATTTTGCAGGACGTTTTGCTGTAACCACTGGAAGCCGCTCTGCTACTGCGGATCGCGAAGCGCAAACTGCACTGTCTTTAAGTACCGAAGCTGATTTACGCCGGGCCAATGTGGAAGGGGTAAATATTGATGAGGAGCTGGCCAATATGACCATGTTCCAGCAATCCTACAATGCGGCAGCCCGACTGATTCAGGCCGCCAAGGAACTAAATGATGTATTATTGAGAATGGTGTAAACATGCCCCGCATTTCTACCACACAGGCCAATCTGGCTAATTTAAGCTATTTTTTGCGCAATCAAAGCGCACTGTCAGTTGCACAGGAACAGGTGGCGACCGGAAAAAAGGCCGCTAGCCTAAAAGGTCTGGTAAACGAGCTGGGCACGTTAAATGCTGCACAGGCCGTAATGTCCAGATCACAAGGAACTTTGGATAGGATTGCTGAACTGGAGCCAAAACTGGCCGTACAGGACACCGCAATTGGACAGATTGCCAATGCCGCAAATCAGGTGCGGCAAAACCTGATTGAAAGTTTGGGTCTGGATAATGGCCAGACATTGATGCAGAATATTCAATCTGCCTTTGATCAGGTCGCAGGCGCATTAAATCAGAAATTCGCAGGCCGCGCCCTGTTTGCCGGAACCCGTACTGACAACCAGCCATTTACAGCCAAAACCCTCGATGAATTAGGGGCTGCGGCCACGGTTGCCGAGCTATTTACAAATTCTAATGTACGTCCCGTCAGTCGTATTGATGACGGAGAAACAATAGAAACCGGATTTTTGGCCAGTGATATTGCATCAGAACTGGTTACAATAATGAAAAACATCAAGGATTATAACGATGGTGCAAACGGGCCATTTGCTGCAGACCTAAGTGATGCACAACGCACATTCATCAACGACCAATTGGCAGCCGTAATACCGGCATTAGACAAGCTCTATCAAACTCAAAGCGAAAACGGTCTGTTGCAAAACCGGGTGGAAGTCACCAAAACCCAGGAACAAGACCGGCAAACCATGCTTACCGGCGTCATCGGAGACCTGCAAGATGCTGATCTGGCCGAAGCTGCCAGCCGGCTGCAACAGGCTCAGGCCGCAGTAGAAGCCTCTGCGCGTACATTTTCAGTTTTATCAAAGGTAAGCCTGATGGATTTCCTGAGATGAACAGGATCAGAATTTAGGGCCAGAACCCAAGACCAAAATCAAGGTCGCTTGGGCCAATCATAGCAGAAGCACTATAGCCCCGGCAGCTTAACCCCACCCTTTTTACGAATGACAATTTCACCGCCGCCCGTGGCCTTATCGCCGGATTGTTTGCGGCGAAGCTTCTCGGCCTCGGCATCGGCATCTAACATGGTGCCATCTTCAATATAGCTATCGCCATTGCGCCAGAACAAAATACGATCAGCAAAACTGTTGCTTTTGGTCACCTGTCCATTGGTTTCCGAATCGAGCTTGGCCCTTATGGAGTTATCAACAATATCACCCTTGGCCTTGGAAATGAGTACCTGCTCGCCAATACTTGAAGAGCTTACACCATCACCGCCAAGCATCGCAATGCGAGCTGCCTGCGAGGCTTCCAGATCCTGCGGGCGCCGCTCACCGGGGCGTGGCGGGAGTAAATTATATTCAGGGGGAATTTCCAGCGGAGCCTTGGTAAGAATACGAAACTCATCTGGTTTGGTTTTTGCAGAACCTGTTGCCGCTGACATGCTCGTACAGCCGCCAAGAATTGTGCCAACAGCAAATAATGCCAAAATAGAATTCGAGACAGGTTTCATCTTGTAAACTCCAAAATTTGCCGGTTTGTACCCGGCTTGCGCCCCGCCGCCAAGGGCATCATACACGTTTTCGCTTTGGTTCAAG
>JALSYJ010000155.1 GCA_027071965.1 Robiginitomaculum sp.
GGACATTGAAGGCCTACTTGATAATAATCGTATTTTTAAGCAGCGAAATTGTCAGATTGGCGTTGTAAGTGAACAGGACGCTCTGGACTGGGGTTTTTCAGGGGTAATGGTGCGTGGCTCCGGCATGGCGTGGGATTTGCGCCGGGCGGAACCTTATGAGGTTTATTCCGAGCTCGATTTTGATGTGGCCGTCGGGGTGCATGGCGATTGTTATGATCGCTATCTGGTACGAATGGAGGAAATGCGCCAGTCGGTTCATATTATCGAGCAGTGCATTGCCAAAATGCCGGAAGGGCCGATTATGGAAACCAGCGGCAAGGTCGCTCCGCCAAAGCGCCAGGAAATGAAGCAATCAATGGAAGCTTTAATCCATCACTTTAAGTTATTTACCGAGGGCTTTCATGTACCCAAAGGTGAGATTTACGCCGCCGTTGAAGCTCCCAAAGGTGAATTTGGTGTGTATCTGATCTCTGATGGCACCAACAAGCCTTATCGCTGCAAGATAAAGGCTCCGGGATTTTCGCACCTGCAGGCAATGGATTTTATGGCCAAGGGCCACATGTTAGCTGATGTGTCGGCCCTGATTGGATCTTTGGATGTTGTGTTTGGGGAGATTGACAGATGAGCGAGCTTCTTAACTGCGGCACCCATGGCCAACAGCCAAAAACCTATGTTTGCAAACATATCATAAAGTCTATGGAATCCGGTGTGGGGGTTGGGTTTTTGTGGTCGGTAACAGACGGCGAGTATGATGCCATCTGTCACAAATGTAACCAGTTAAGCGAACAGCAATGGCAGGAACAGCAAAACGAGTTGGGGCGCTTGTTATGTCTGGGATGTTTTAAGGTGGCTGCCAAAATTAATGATGCCGATTTGGGGAGAGTGAACTAATGGCGTCTCGTCATTTAGCCAAGGAACAGCCAAAAACCTTCGCATTTTCTGCCGAAGGTGAAAAGCAGGTCAAATACTGGTTAAAAAAATATCCCAAGGGCAAACAACGCTCAGCGGTAATTCCGATGTTGTGGATTGCGCAAAAAGATCATGGTGGCTGGGTGCCAGAAGCTGCCATGCGGGTGATCGGAGATCGTCTGGACATGGCTTATATCCGGGTGTTGGAGGTGGCTACCTTTTACACTATGTTCAATCTGAAACCGGTGGGCAAACATCTTATACAGGTATGCGGGACAACCCCTTGTATGTTGCGCGGCTCTGGTGATTTGATCAAAGTTTGCCAAAGCCGCATTGGTTCGGCGGGAAGCATATCTGCTGATGGCAATTTTTCCTGGGCAGAGGTGGAGTGCCTTGGGGCCTGTGTAAACGCGCCAATGGTGCAGGTCTCTAACAGGGATGGTGATCTTTATTACGAAGATCTGGACGAAGCATCAATGAATGCGCTGCTTGATGAACTGGCTTCGGGAAAGGCTCCAATACCTGGGCCACGGGTGGATCGGGTTACATCTGCTCCGACAGGTGAAAGTATAACTCTTACCGATGCCTCTCTTTTTGATGGCTCCAGAGCCAAAAAGCTGAAAAAAATTCCTAATGCACCAGCCAAAACCAAAAAGGCGGCTGTGCCGAAAAAGGCTGCACCCAAAGCAAAAAGCGCGACCAGAAAGGGTGGTAAATAATGTTAGCGGATAAGGATCGTATTTTTACCAATTTATATGGTCGTGAAGACTGGCGTTTGCCGGCTGCCAAAAAACGCGGGTGCTGGAATGGAACCGGTGATCTTATGGCACTTGGTTCTGAGTGGATCATTGATCAGATTAAAGCCTCCGGCTTGCGTGGTCGCGGCGGTGCCGGCTTTCCCACCGGGCTTAAATGGTCATTTATGCCCAAAGAGGTTGGCAAGCGCCCGCATTATCTGGTGGTGAATGCTGATGAATCTGAGCCTGGCACCTGCAAAGATCGTGATATGATGCGCCATGATCCGCATTTGCTGATCGAGGGTTGCCTGATCGCCTCATTTGCGATGAAGGCTCATGCGGCATATATTTATCTGCGCGGCGAATATGTGTTTGAGCGTGAACGCCTGCAAGCAGCAATAGATGAGGCCTATGAGGCAGGGCTTATTGGCAAAAATGCCTGTGGTTCTGGCTGGGATTTTGATTTATTTGTCCACCATGGTGCCGGTGCATATATTTGCGGCGAGGAAACAGCTTTGCTTGAAAGCCTTGAGGGCAAAAAGGGCCAACCACGCCTAAAACCACCATTTCCTGCCAATGCCGGGCTTTATGGCTGTCCGACTACGGTAAACAATGTAGAGAGCATCGCGGTAACGCCTACGATTTTACGCCGGGGTGCCGATTGGTTTTCATCCTTTGGCAGGCCGGGCAATGCCGGCACCAAGGTTTATTGCATTTCGGGTCACGTCAATAATCCATGCAATGTGGAAGAGGCCATGTCCATTCCGCTAAAAGAATTAATTGAGACTCATGCCGGTGGAGTGCGTGGCGGTTGGGAAAACTTAAAAGCGGTTATTCCAGGCGGTTCATCAGTGCCGTGCCTGCCTCGTGATATTTGCGATACGGTTTTGATGGATTTTGATGCCCTGTCCGAGCATAAATCCGGGCTTGGTACTGCTGGTGTGATCGTAATGGATCAAAGCACCGATATGGTGCAGGCCATTACCCGTCTCGCCTATTTTTACAAGCATGAAAGCTGTGGGCAATGTACGCCATGCCGCGAGGGTACTGGCTGGATGTGGCGGGTGTTGACGCGCATGTGTGAAGGAAAGGCAGAAATGTCGGAAATCGACATGCTGCTAAATGTCAGTCAGCAAATCGAGGGCCACACTATTTGCGCCCTTGGTGATGCCGCTGCATGGCCAGTGCAAGGCCTGATCAGGCATTTTCGGCACGAGATTGAAGACAAGATTAACAATTACCGCGTGGGTAAAAACATCCACGCAGTAGCAGCGGAATAGGAGAGAGATATGAGTGCATCTATTGGATCAATGACGTTAATTGTTGTTATTGCATACCTTTTTATTGTGGTTTTTCCTATTTGGAAAATTCTTAGCAGAATGGGCTTTTCCGGTTGGCTTTCTTTGCTGTCTTTGGTGCCAATATTGAATTTGGTTTTGCTTTGGGTGTTGGCTTTGACCAAATGGCCAGTTGAAAAACAAAATATTGACGAGACGTTTCGATGACCGACCTTCGAAAAGTAAATATTGACGGCAAAGAATATGAGATGCCGGGGCGTTATACGCTGATGCAGGCCTGTGAAGAGGCCGGTGCGGAAATTCCGCGGTTTTGCTATCATGAACGACTGTCAGTGGCTGGAAATTGTCGCATGTGTCTGGTGGAATGGGTGGGCGCGCCCAAACCAATGGCTTCTTGTGCCATGAGCCTTAATGATTTGCGCCCCAATCGCGATGGAAGCCCTGCCAATATTCGCACTAATTCTG
>JALSYJ010000156.1 GCA_027071965.1 Robiginitomaculum sp.
GAAATATGACCTGACAGGCGAAAAGCTGGCCTGGAAACTGTTTTGCTGAATTGAGGTTGTGCAGACATGTTTTGCTCTTTATACCGGCTTTTTCCTGAGTACGGCACAGGTTTGTTGCCACAAAGTGAAAAATGGTTTTGACAGCCCGGTTCGATCATGGCAAGCGACCTCGCAAAACCTGTTCTATTTTTTCATACCACCAAAAAATGGGGAGCAAAATGGCTAAAGCTGATCTTGGTGAAAAACGAGTTTGTGCCGAATGTGCGGCAAAGTTCTTTGATCTGAAAAAACGTCCGGTAGTTTGTCCAAAATGCGGATTTTCCTTCGATCCCGACACCATCACCATTCGAGGTGCCCGTAAAGCTCCTGAAGAAGCCAAGCCAGAGGCTGAAACTGATGATGAAACAGCAGAAGATGGCGTAAGTACTGTTGATGGCGACGGCGAAGCGGATGAAGTTGATCAGCAGGAATTAAGTCTTGATGATGCCGCGCCATTATTAGCATCTAGCGATGACGAAAGTGATGCAGATGCCGCAAGTGTTGGCAGCTCCGCCCTTCCTGATGGATATTCCGAAGAAGGCGTTGATGATGACAGCGATATCCTCATTGCTGATGAGGATGAAGATGCCAAATTGGTCGATGAGGAAGAACTGAACACCGAAGATTGATTTTCAGGGTTGAACTGTGTGGGCAACCACATTAGTTTTCGCCTCCAATTCCAAGGTTAAGGCTTAAAGCCTGAACCAAATGGGGCCATAGCTCAGTTGGGAGAGCGCTTGCATGGCATGCAAGAGGTCGGCGGTTCGATTCCGCCTGGCTCCACCATTTTTGTCTGCGCTATCGCAACGGCAAGCCTCGCTACTTGAGCGCGGTTTCTGTTCGAGGATATTCCTCTCACCTCCACCATTTATCTGCACTATCATCTGGCAAATCAGAGATACATAAGGTCAGGACTTAATTGACCTGTCCTTCGCGCATGGAAAATTCACCGCGGGCAATGCGCTCGGGCAGGCGGGTTGCCATTTCGCAGACTATATCTTCGCCATAGACATCAATAAGATCAGCCAGAGCCGCAAAAATGGCTGAGGTGGCGATGTTCTCTGACGAGCATCCTTTGCGCAAAGCCATGTCCCAGGCGCTCAAAATCATATCAAGAGCAGTTTCTTTTTGCTGGCTCTTGTTCAGGCCGTCTTCGTTCTCAGTTATCGTCATCACTTTCGGTGTTTCCCATTTTGAGCAGGTTGATCCTGCCTCTTGGGCACAGCTTATAGCCTATCTGAGATAAGGATCGGCTAATGCATCTGATAAAATTCTACCCTTTTTGGAAAGATTCTGGATTTGCCCTGGAATTTTATCATTGCACACGGGGAAACGGAATTCCTGATCGCGATAACCTTGGTTAAAAGCTGCAATCAATTGTCCCTGTAATCGAAAGTCAGGGTTTTCCAGCTCCAGCATCTCAACCATGCGCTCACGCCAGTCCTGCGTGCTGCGACCTTTACACACAACATTTAGATAGTGCACTGATCCGATAATATTGGCCAATTGTAACAGGTTGGAGGGGGTTTCGGGCGGGCGATCAATAGACATGGTTTGTTGTGCCATACCCGGCACAGCCACAATTCCGGACACAGCAATTAACAAGAGTGCATAAAATTTGCGCATCAATATGGATAGCGCCTTCTTACATGGGTCAGTGACCAGACAAGGGCAATAATCCAAAAAAGACCTGTCCAGCCTAAAAGCAATGTAAGAAAGAAGATTGCGACAGTGTCCTGATGGCCGCGCACTAAAGCAATCAGCCAGGGCAGGAAATAAAACAACAGCGGCATTAAGGCGAATTCCATTCGCACATCTCCGTTATTTATGCCCCGCAGCAGTTTATATTTAAGGTGCTGGTAGCTGTTTGTCCACTGCGGGCAGGATATCAGGCCGCCTTTTTGGCAGGTTGCGGGCGCACGAACAAAGGCTTGTCATCGGTGGAGCCTTGTGACTGATAGCAATAGCCAGCCATATTGAACTGCGTTAACTCTTTGGCGCTTGTTATCCGGTTTTGTATGATCCAGCGCGCCATAAGACCGCGGGCAACTTTGGCAAACATGCTTAAAATTCTTTGCTGTCCATCTTTTTCTTCCTTAAAAACCGGACTGATTACTTCTGCCTGTAAGGTGGATTGATCTACAGATTTGAAATACTCTTGCGAAGCCAGATTAACCACTACCGGGTTTTTTGCAGGCAGATCATGGTTTAATTGTTGCGCTATTTTTGCGCCCCAAAAATCATACAGGTCTTCGCCGCGATCAGTGCTTAGCTTGCGTCCCATCTCCAGACGATAAGGCTGCATGGTATCAAGAGGCCTTAGCACACCATAAAGCCCAGATAATATCCGCAAATGCTTTTGGGCAAATGCCAGATCCTCTGTTGACAGGCTGGCAGCATCCAGTCCGCGATATACATCACCTGCAAAGGTCAGCAGGGACGGGCTGCCCAGATCAAAATCAGATAAATCCAGCGCCTGAAATCGCGCATGGGTAAGCTCGGCAAGATTATCCGAAAGCTTCATCATTTGCCGTATTTCGCGCTGGCTCAGCTTGCGGGTAATTTCGGATAATTGAGCGGCTTCACCAATCAAGGCAGGTTTGCTTCTTGTAATTTCCTGATTTGGTTCAGGAACAATAAGTTTTTTTGCCGGGGAAAGAAGAATAAGCATAAGTCACCTGTGAATCTGGATAAATAATACAGTTAGGATAAGGCCAAACCCCACAATAGTTTTAATGCAATTGTCAACAGGATCAGGGCGCCAATTCTGGATAATAAACGCCCCTGATCAGGATTTTTTGATAGTACACCATGTGCTGAGCCGGCAATACAGGCAATCAGGCTCATCACAATGGCGCCAATTAAATTAAAAATAAGCCCCAGTACCAACATTTGCGCCCATAGCGGGCCGCGATCAGCATCCATGAATTGCGGCAGAAATGCCAGATAATACAAACCAACCTTGGGATTTAGCAGATTGGTAGCAAGCCCTTTACCAAAGGCATGACCATTGGTGGTTTCTGATCTATCCGTACTTTTGGCCCGCCACATGCCAAGTGCCAGAAACAGTAAATACCCGGCTCCTGCCAATTGCAGGAACACAAACACCAAAGGAAAAGTTGCAATCAGCGCGGTCAGGCCAAGGGTTGCAGCCAAAGTCCATAACAGACCGCCAGTGATAATCCCGCCAACTGCCGCAAGTCCAGCCTTGCGCCCATAGGACAGGCTTTGTGCCGAAGCAAATAAATTGTCCGGCCCCGGAATCAGCGCCAAAACGCCAACTGCGCCCACGAACAAAACCAGGGTTTGCAGATCAAACATGATCTGATGTGAAAACTATTCTGTCACTGCTTGCGGCTCCGGCA
>JALSYJ010000157.1 GCA_027071965.1 Robiginitomaculum sp.
CAGGTGTAACCATGATACCTGGTAAAATGTCAGCCTTGTCAAAAATGACCAATCCCAGACGCTATATTGATCCTGATTATATGCGTAAGAATTTTGAAACGCTTTATGGCGATGAGAGTGAAAAGGCTGATAAGCACATTTTGGAATTAATGCCGCCGCATCCAAGAGGGTATTTTTATCAAATGCTGGCGTTTTCCGGCTGGTCGAGCCTGCCTTTACTGCCGTTTCTGAAAATGCCGGTACTTATCATGGCGGGAGATCGGGACAATATTGTCCCGCTGGCCAATGTGAAATTGTTGAAAATGGCATTAAAGTATCCGCAAATATATGTAGTAAAAGGCGCAGGGCATTTATTCATGGTTTCCAGGGCCAGAGAAATTGTCCCGGTAATGCGTGAGTTTTTTAACGGCCCGGACGCATTCAGCCATCCTGAGCTTTTCCGCGGCTCGTGTCTTCCTGGTAAGGGCAATGCATCAGAAGCGGCTTAGGACTTAGTTTCAGCCAGTTTTTTTGCCATTTGCATGAATTTGGCGGGGGTCAGGGTTTCGGGGCGAGCAGTGGGATCGATATCAAGCTCTGTCAGCCAGTTGGAAATGTTTACATCAAGATCAATCGACAATGGCTTTAGGCTGGCCCGCAGCATTTTTCGCCGCTGCCCAAATGCCAAAGCGGTAATATGCGACAGTGTCTGCAATTGCTCAAATCGTTCAGACACGGGTAGGGGGGTTATTTGCACTATTGCCGATTCAACCTTTGGCGGCGGTGTAAAAGCCGAGGCCGGCACATGCATGATTTGTTTTGCTGTTGCCACTGCTCCGGTTAGAATAGATAAACGGCCATAGTGCGGGCTTTTGGCCTTGGCAATTATGCGCTTTGCTACTTCAAGCTGAAACATCAATGTCATTGAAGTCCAGCCCGGGTTTTTTCCTGTCAGCCATTGTACCAGTAAAGCGGTTCCCACATTATATGGCAGATTGGCTATTATTGAATATGGTTTACCTTTGGAAAGATCTTCAAGACTAACCTGCAGGGCATCAGAAAATACCCAGTTCAGACCGCTCTCAAAATGAGTTTGTATTTGCTGTAAAACAGGCTCAAACCGAGTATCAGCTTCAATAGCAAAGACATTTGCTCCTGCCATTAGAAGCGCCCGGGTTAAACCACCGGGGCCGGGGCCAATTTCAAACACCAGATCATTGGTCTTGACTCCGGACATACGCACGATTTTTTCCGTTAAATTCAGATCGAACAGGAAATGCTGTCCGAATTTCTTTTGTGTGCGCAGGCCATGAGCCTGCAGCACTTCTGCAATGGTGGGAAGGCTGTGTCCGGGCATCAGCTTCTTGCCCGGTTATGGGCAATATTGCTGGCCATGGATAAGGCGGCAATAAGACTGTCAGCGCGGGCTATGCCCTTGCCGGCAATGTCAAACCCGGTGCCATGATCCGGAGAAACCCGCACAAATGGCAGGCCAAGGGTGATATTGGTGCCGCCATGAAAGTCGAGGGTTTTTACCGGTATAAGTCCCTGATCATGATACATCGCCAAAACACCATCATATTGTTTGCGCGCGTCTTCACGAAACAGGGCATCAGCAGGTAGCGCATCAGTAATTTGCAGGCCCTGGTGTCGCAAATCTGCAGCTATTGGATTTAGAATATTCTGCTCCTCATTACCCAGGGCGCCATCCTCACCGGCGTGAGGGTTTAATCCGCACAGGGCTATTTTAGGATCAGATATGGCAAAGTCATGGCGCAGGCTGGCGTGCAAAACCTGTAAAGAATTGGCAATCCGCTCCTGATTTATCAATTTTGGGACTTCATGCAAAGCACAATGCACCGTTGCCAAAGCCACCCGCAAACCACCGCCATGCAGCATCATTATCGGGCCTCTTGGCTGCGACCAGCTAGGAAAATAGCTGGCCAGTTCGCCTAAAAATTCCGTATGTCCGGGATGAGCAAACCCGGCCTGATAAAGGCTGGTTTTTGAAATTGGATTGGTCACTATTGCGCTGCTCTTACCACTTTTACAAAAGTCTACAGCCATGGAAATAGATTGTATCACCATCTGGCTGTTTTTTGGATCTGTTGCGCCGGGGATAACAGCATTGGTTAGATGTAACGGTAGCACTGGAAGCCCGTCAGCAAAGCTGTCAATACATTGTCCGGGATCGTTGATCGATATCGGAGGTGGCAGATTGAATCGGGACAGAGCCTGCGCTGTAATTTGCAGATCGCCGATAAGAAAAAACACAAAACCCGTATCCCGTAATTGCTGCCATGCGGCGGCAGTAATCTCAGGAGCAATACCGGCGGGATCGCCCATGGTTAGGGCAATGGGCAGATTGTGGGCTGGATTTTGCGCAAAAATCATTGGCTTATTCCGTCACAGGGTGGTTTGAGCGCAAGGTGCAGGAAAAGCATGCTCTTTTCAAAGGATTTTATCGGCTTTGAATAAAAGAATGGAGCGTTGGTGGTAAAATATGATAGAAAACCCGAAAACGGGACAGATTATGTTTTCAAGACGAGCAGTTTTAGTTGGCGGCGGTGCAATAACCGCATTGGGAGCCGGTGCTATTTGGGGTTTTCGCAAAAAGCCAGCACCCATTGGTTTTCAGCTTGATGAACAGCAATTAGCTGATGCCCAGATATTTTTGCAGCAAAACCCGGCCTTTGATATGCACGCGCATCCGGGACGTACCTTTGTGCGCGGAGCTAAAGGCCTGGCACCAAAGCTAAAATTATATCAGGCTCTGGGTACCTTTGAGAAAAGGTCTGCAGCGGATATGCTGGCTGGGGGCGTGGCTGGAGCGGCCTTTGCCAGTGTTTCAGACTTTAACGTGCTTGATGCAAGGGATAGTGTTTTGCAGGTGGTGCGTGAGTTTGCACCCGGAGAGGCATGGAATAGCTTTGTGCTGCAAAATTCCAATATGCAAAAACTAATCGAAAAAGGATTGTTTGCGCCACTTGCAAGTCCCAGTGACTTAATATCCGCCCGTAATAACAAGCAAGCCGGGGCATGGTTCAGCGCTGAAGGTGCGGACTTTCTAGAAGCCAGCGTTCAGCGCCTGCACGAAGCCCATGATATGGGATTGCGCTGTATTACCTTAATGCATTTTCGAACCTCGGAACTTGGTGACAGCATTACCAGCAAACAGACCCATTATGGTCTGACCCCGGCAGGAAAATCCATTGTGCTGGCAATGAATGATCTAAAGATGGTGATTGATGTGGCTCATGCTTCACAGCCGACTGCCTATGGTATTTTAACTGCCAGCCAGCATCCGGTGATTTGTTCCCATACCCATATTATTCGCGAAAATGCCCCCGAACACCCGCGATTTATTTCTTTGGAACTGGCAAGGGAGATTGCTGGAGGCGGGGGTATAATTGGCGCATGGC
>JALSYJ010000158.1 GCA_027071965.1 Robiginitomaculum sp.
GGCTACGGAGCGCTCATTTGTTATTCTGGATGAAATTGGCAGGGGAACCGCCACCTGGGACGGCTTGGCTCTGGCCTGGGCAACGGCGGAACATCTGCAAGCGGTTAACAGGTGCCGGGCGTTGTTCGCAACCCATTATCACGAACTGACCGTGTTGGCCAATCGGGTTTCCGGCATTGCCAATGTTTCCTTGCAGGCCCGTGAATGGAAAGGTGAACTGGTGTTTTTGCATACGGTTTCTTCAGGGCCGGCCACCCGATCTTACGGAATTCAGGTGGCTCGGCTGTCTGGAATGCCGCAACAGGCTATAAAGCGCGCTACAGAAGTATTGCGCGAGCTGGAGTCAAGCAATAACAGTGCATCTTTAACCGAAGATCTGCCATTGTTTGCAGCAGCAGAAGAATTGCCAAATTCGGAGGAATTATCAAAGGTTGAACAATTGTTGCAAGCAGCAAGGCCAGATGAAATGAGTCCGCGTGAGGCTTTGGAATTTGTCTATCAATTGCGTGAATTATCTGAACAGGAGGATGTGTGATCTCAAAAATAACAGGTGCTTTTGATGCAAAAGCCGCCTTGGATGAGATAAAGCGCACAATAGGTGAGGCGGATGGTTTATCCTTGGCCCGCCCGCAGGTGATTGCGGCCTTAAAACAAATTCGCAAAGACATAAGACAAAATGGATTGCAAACGCTGCAAAACTCAAATGACGGGCTTTTGTGCGCAAGGATCTTAGCTCTTGATCATGAAAAGCTGGTGCAGATTATTTGTCAATTAGTGGCAGATGATAATGATAAGGGTTGGCCAAAGGGACTTGGTTTTTGTGCCATTGGCGGGTTTGGGCGCTCAGAGCTGGCTCCCGGGTCTGATCTGGATATTTTGTTTTTATTCAAAAGAGATACAAAATACATTCAGGAAACCATCGAGAAGGTGCTTTATTTATTGTGGGATTGCGGGCTGAAGATCGGTCATGCAAGTAGGACTTTCAAACAGGCTGTGGAGCTGGCGGCAACAGACCATACCATTGCAACAGCGATGCTGGACTTGCGGGTATTGTTTGGCCCGGAGCATTTAGGAGAGGATCTGGCGCTTGCTTTGCGCCGCAATTGGAGTCAGGCCAAAAACCGAAAATTCGTAGCCAGCAAGCTCGAAGAGCGTGATGTTAGGCATCAAAGAAAAGGTCCCACACGTTATCTTGTGGAGCCAAATGTAAAAGAAGGCAAAGGAGGCTTGCGCGATTTACAATCCCTGATCTGGATTGCCCGGCGGGTGGAGCCCGATGCTGTCACCGCAGGCGGGAAGAATTTGAAGTTCTTTACAGCATCGGAATATCGAAGATTTCAAAAGATCAACAGGTTTTTATGGACAATTCGCTGCTGGTTGCATTTCATTTCCGGCAGGGCAGAAGACAGGCTTTCATTTGATCTGCAGCCGCAATTGGCCAAAAAGCTGAAATACCGGGAAACGGTAACCAGACCTGCGGTGGAACGGCTTATGAAGGCTTATTTTCTGAACGCTCGGGAAGTGGGTTTTTTAACCCGGGTATTTTGCTCAAAGCTCGAAGAAAATGCCAATAAGAAATTTCCTGCTTCTACGGGCAAATTATCGACAAAAAACCTGCAAGGATCGTTAAAACAAGGGTTTAGGCTTGTAAATGGCCGGTTGGGTTTTTCTCCCGATAAAATTGACAATACGAGTGTGGCCAATCTGATAGAGCTGTTTATTCAGGCTGATCGGCATTTGCTGCAAATTCATCCTGATGCCTTGTCGCACATTCGTAGCATATTGCCGACCTTGCGGGCAGGATCACGAATCAGGCCGCAAACCAGTTCGGCCTTTTTAGAGTGCATAAACAATTGCCGGGACTTGCAAGGCACCATGCGGCTGATGAGCGAAACCGGCCTGCTTGGGCGATTATTGCCTGAATTTGGCCGGATTGTGGGCCAAACACAGTTTAACATGTATCATTCCTACACGGTGGATGAGCATACATTTCGGGCTTTGGGTTTTTTGCAGGACTTGCAGACGGGTCGAATGAGGCTGGCCGGGGTTGATATGGAGGCCCTATTGGCCAAAACCAGTAACTGGCAGGTATTACTCATTGCCATGTTGCTGCATGATACCGGCAAGGGTCTGGGGGATCAGGAGCAACAAGGCGCAATTGCTACTCGCAAGGCCTGCGCTCGTCTTGGGCTGGATCCTGCGCAGATTGATCTTGCCGGATGGCTGGTTGAAAATCATCTGTTGTTTAGCGATATTGCACAGGGACGGGATTTATCCGACCCTGAAACCTTGCGCCGGTTTGCAGCAAAAATAGGGTCTTTGGAGAGATTAAGATTATTGTTTGCGCTTACCGTTGCCGACATAAGAGCGGTTGGCCCGGGTGTCTGGACTGAATGGAAAGGACAGTTATTTGTTGAATTATATATAAAAACCGAACATATCTTTTTGGGCCAAACCCAAATAGCAAATTCAACAAAATCCATAGACCAGATCAGGGATGAATTGCAAACGGCATTACCGGACGATGATTTCTGGGCGCGGTGGCTGGTGGAGCCAGATGAAAGCTATTGGTTATCTTTTCCTAAATTTCAATTGTTGCAGCATGCCAAAATGGTACGCTCCGCCTGGCAGAAAAACCAAAACTCTGTAGCGCAGCTATTTTTAAATAATGATGATCAATTAACCAGCCTGGTGGTTTGGACGAAGGACATGCCGGGCCTGTTTGCTGCTCTTTGTACCATTGCCACAGCCTGTGGTGCCGCGATTGCTTCGGCAAAAGTCATTACCACCAACAGTCAAATGGCGTTTGATGTGTTCCTGCTGCACGATGGTCGTGGCGGTGCTTTTGCTGCAAATAATCCACGGGCTTTAAAGCGAATGCAGGACATGCTTGACAGATATCTTGCAGATTGGGAATTGCCACGGGCATTTTCGCGGCGGCGATCAAGAAGAGAGGCGGCGTTTCAGGTAATGAGCGAGGTGGTGATTGATAATGAAGCATCAGAACGAGCGACATTGATTGAATGTGTTGGAGCTGATGCCCACGGCCTGTTGCGGGATTTGTCGCAAACTCTTAACCAATGTCGGGTCAATATCCACTCGGCGCACATCACCACTTATGGGGAGCGAGCTGTGGACATTTTTTATGTAAATGAAAGCAAGGGAGGAAAAATCCGTAATGCCCGGCGCCGGGACTTCATTCGCCGAAAATTATTGCAGGTTCTGGATCAGTTTGAAGCTGAAAAACAAGAGGGTCAGGTCGAACAGGCCCGGGCCAGTCGCTACAGATGAGACTGTTTCGCGCATCCGCCATTGTCGGCAGTTTCACCCTGTTATCGCGAGTGTTAGGGTTTGTTCGTGAAATCCTGTTTGCTGCAGCTTTGGGTTCCGGGCCAAT
>JALSYJ010000159.1 GCA_027071965.1 Robiginitomaculum sp.
AGGGGTCGCACATGTCCCGCCGCTGTGAATTTACTGGAGTAGGTGTTATGTCTGGCAATAATGTCAGCCACTCCAATCGTCGTACCCGTCGCAAGTTTCGTCCGAACCTGTGCAATGTAACCCTTGGCTCCGAGATGTTAAGCCAGTCATTTAAGTTTCGGATTACTGCTGCTGCCTTGCGTTCGGTTGATCACAGGGGCGGTCTGGATGAGTTCTTGCTAAAAAGCAAAGACGCGGACCTTTCTGAAAATGCCCTGAAGGTGAAAAAGACCATCAAGAAAAAACAAAAAGAACTGGCTGCCGCCTAGGTTCTGACCATAAACTGCATGTCAGCTAGAGCATTTTCGGGCAATATGAGAAGTTCTCTTGTGTCCTATCTCTTCGCTACTTGAGGAGTCTTTATCTGTCCTATCGCTTCGCTACTTGAGGAGTCTTTATTTCTCCTACCGCTTCGCTACTTGAGGAGTCTTTATTTCTCCTACCGCTTCGCTGCTTGAGGAGTCTTTATTTCTCCTACCGCTTCGCTGCTTGAGGAGTCTTTATTTCTCCTACCGCCTAGCGGCTACTTGAGGAGTCTTTATTTGCGGCCAAAATTCGATAAAACAGATAAGAGCAAATTTTAAGTATTTTGAACCTAAACCGCCCTAATTAATTTTAAGAGGTGGCTCCTTTCGGGTCGCCTTTTTTGTGCTACAAGCAAGACAACAGGGAAGGTGAATCATGCGAATTGGCTTTATTATATTAAGTGCGGTGCTGGTATTGTCTGCCTGTTCCAACAAACAGGAAGTTGATCGCATATTCATTGGTGGAACCATTCACACTGCAAATGATGCGCAAGCGGTGGCGCAAATGCTGGCAGTAGATAATGGAAGAATTGTTTTTGTAGGAGATGCCAGCTCGGCAGGTAATTTTAATGCTGCTATTGTTACGGACTTAAAAGGCGCGCACTTGTATCCAGGTTTTACTGATGCGCATGCTCACTTGTCAGGCATTGGTCTTCGTGAAAGCAGTCTGAATCTTGAGGGTAGCAAATCGCTTCAGGAAATGCTGGAGCGGTTGGCAGATGCGGCAGAAGCGCAAAAACAAGGCGTGCTTGTTGGCCGGGGCTGGATAGAAACCCATTGGCCTGAAAATCGGCCGCCTGATCGCACAGACATTGATGCGATTGTTCCTGACCGCCCGGTGGTTCTGGCCCGTGCCGATGGACACGCTTATTTGCTAAATTCCAGTGCTCTTGAAATGGTTGGAATTGATAAAACAAGCATCGATCCGCAAGGGGGGCGTATTGAGCGTGACGCTTCTGGACAGCCTAATGGTATTTTGGTGGACAAGGCTATGGAGATGGCGGCTCCCTTGTTTAGCGAACCATCAGCACAGCGCCGCCGGCAGATATTGCAAGTCGGGGCGAAAGTAATGGCCTCCTATGGCTGGACCGGTGTGCATAATATGTCGGTGAGCAAAGCCGATATGACAGAAATAGAAGCTTTGGCCGAAGCCGGATCAATGCCGATTCGGGTTTATAATGGCATGGTTCCTGAAGACATATCAGTTATGGCCGCAGGCGGCCGGTTTATAGCGGATGACCGGGTTATTACCCGCGCCGTTAAAATCGTTACTGATGGAGCTCTTGGTTCCAGAGGCGCGGCGCTGCTTGCGCCCTATGCAGATCAACCGGACAATTCA
Source organism: Robiginitomaculum sp. (assembly GCA_027071965.1). Taxonomy (GTDB): domain Bacteria; phylum Pseudomonadota; class Alphaproteobacteria; order Caulobacterales; family Maricaulaceae; genus Robiginitomaculum_B. Next base: position 1,684 of record JALSYJ010000159.1, read on the forward strand.
GGCTTGATGCTGGCTTTGCCAGAAGAAACCGCAAACTTGTTACGCAAGGCCCTGCAAGAAGGCTGGCAGATCAATGCCCATGCCATTGGTGACAGGGCCAATCGGGAAATTCTGGACTGGATGGAGCAGGCATTTGCCGCAATTCCGGTTTCCATGCGTAAGGTTCCCGATCCGAGGTGGCGGGTGGAGCACGCGCAAATTATTGACCCTGCAGATATTCCAAGATTTGCAGAACTTGGCATTATTCCATCAATGCAGCCATCTCATGCCATTGGAGATTTGTTCTTTGCCGAAAACCGTCTTGGGGTTTTACGTCTTAAAGGGGCTTATGCCTGGCAGGATTTGATTGATAATGGCTCAATCATTGTTGCCGGATCCGATGCGCCGGTGGAGCGTGGCGATCCCCGTATCGAATTTTATGGGGCTATTGCCCGTACGGCACTAACCGGGTTTCAGGGTAAAAACTGGCGCAAAGAACAGGCTGTTTCGCGTGATACAGCCTTAAAAATGTTTACCTTGTGGCCAGCAATAGCTTCGTTTCGCGAAGATGAGCTTGGTAGTATCGAAATTGGGAAACGCGCTGATTTTACGGTTTTTGATCGTGATCTGATGAGTGTGCCTGCCAAAGAAATTCTGGATGCGGTGGTGCTGTGGACTATTGTTGATGGCAAGGATTCATACAAAGCTAAAACTTCAGTGCCATAAGCCTTTTGCCAGATATCTGTAACAGGTTGAGCACATGAAAAACAAATTACTCGAAATAGCCCGCGGCAAAAACGCATTGCGCGGTCTGTTTGGGGTTTCATTCATTGAAAGCTCGGTGTTTCCAATTCCGCCGGATGTTATGCTGATACCGATGGTGATGGCGCGCCCGAACAATGCCTGGCTGATTGCCGGGGTTTGTACTTTGGCCTCGGTGCTTGGCGGCATATTCGGATACGCAATCGGGTGGTTTGCCTGGGAAACCATTGGCCAGCCTGTACTGGAAATATATGGCAAGCAGGAATCTTATGATGTGTTTAAGCAATGGTTTGAAAAATGGGGGTTCTGGTCGGTATTTGGTGCCGGGTTTACGCCATTTCCCTATAAGGTGATTACCATTACTTCTGGCTCGGTGCATCTTAACTTTCTAGCCTTTGTGGTGGCCAGCGTGCTGGCGCGCGGGGCGAGATTCTTTCTGGTGGCAGCAATTATCAGAATTGCAGGAGAGCGGGCTCACGGCCTTATTGAGAAATATTTTGGCTGGATCACGCTTTTGCTGTTTGCCGGGGCCATTGCTGGCCTGTTTGCATTAAAACTATTGCATTAGCTTACAGGAATAACTGCCACAAGAATCAGACGCAGCACATCTCCCCAGACCACGTCCTGACAGGGAAGTAAGCTGGGGTTAAATAGCGCATTTTGATTAAGGGTTAGACCCAATTATCCTGATTTATAAGTTTTCCTGAAAACCTATGGGTTGGCCTGTACCTTCCAGTATCAGTTCATCATCACGCATCACAGTTTTTCCGCGAACCATGGTAATGATGGGCCAGCCGGTAATTTTGCGACCCGCAAATGGTGTCCACTGGCATTTGGAAGCAATCCAGTCATCCGTAATGGTGCGTTTGGCCTGCAAGTCCACAATAGTAAAGTCCGCATCATAACCAACACTCATCCGACCCTTGCCGGCAATGC
>JALSYJ010000160.1 GCA_027071965.1 Robiginitomaculum sp.
TCACTCATCATGCCATTTTGTGCGCCCAGCAAATGCCGCAACATGTATTCATGACCCTTGCCAGAAGAACCCAGAATATTGGAACGCCACACAAACAGGTTACGCGGAAAATTATCCTCGCGATCAGGGTCTTCAGCGGCAAATTGCAAATCACCTTTTTGCAGGCTTGCAACCACATAATCCTTGGTGGATTGACCGGCATTTTTGGCCTTGGCGACCAGACCCAGCGGATTTTCATCCAATTGCGGAGCCGAAGGCAGCCAGCCCATACGCTCTGAACGCACATTGCAATCAATCAACGAATAGTCCTGCCATTTACCGGCATCAGCCAATGGAGACAATATTTCAGTAACACCCAGTTTTTCATAACGCCACTGATTGGAATGATTATAGAAAAACGAGGTTGAATTCATCTGACGCGGCGGACGACTCCAGTCCAGACCAAAGGCCAGTGGCAACCAGCCGGTTTGCGGGCGCAGTTTTTCCTGTCCCACATAATGAGCCCAGCCGCCGCCGGATTTGCCAATACAACCACACAATATCAACAGGTTCATAATCCCGCGATAGGTCATGTCCATATGGTACCAGTGATTGATTGCAGCGCCCAGAATGACCATGCTGCGGCCACGGGTCTTGTCGGCATTATCAGCAAATTCACGGGCAACCTGAATAATTTTGTCTGCCGATACCCCGGTGATATTCTCGGCCCATTTTGGCGTATAGGGGCCATCATCGTTAAAGTCACTGGCGGTGTTTTCTCCGCCCAGACCACGGTCAATGCCATAATTGGCCGCCATTAAATCATAAACAGTTGCCACATAGGCTTCATTGCCATCCTTTAAGACGACTTTTCGCACCGGAAGTTTGCGCACCTGCACGCTTTCATGATCTGTATGCGCAAAGATTTTGCTTTCATGCTGCTGATTGCCAAAATATGGAAAAGCTACATCTAAAACCTCGTCCGGCTTGTCGATATTACTTAAATTTGGCCAGATATCTTCGCCACTGACACTGTCCTTGGCCTCAAGATTCCATTTTCCTTCCTCACCCCATCTGGAGCCAATAGTTCCATTTGGCACCCGGTGGGTTTTGGAGCTTTCATCAAAAACTACCGATTTCCACTCAGAATTATTTTCAACACCCAGATCATTATCAAAATCTGAGGCCCGCAAATTACGCGAGGGGATATAATGTTCCCCTTGTTTCTCAAGCATAATTTGCATCGGCATGTCAGAGTAATTACGCACATAATCAGTAAAATATTCAGACTTGCCGCCAAGATGAAACTCTTTGAACACTACATGACCCATAGCCATGGCCATGGCCGCATCAGTGCCCTGACGGGGATTGAGCCAGATATCGGTCAGCTTTGCCACTTCTGAATAATCCGGTGTTACCGATACGGTTTTGGTGCCCTTATAGCGTACCTCGGTGAAAAAATGCGCATCCGGCGTGCGGGTTTGCGGCACATTGGAACCCCAGGCAATAATATACGAGGAATTATACCAATCAGCACTTTCAGGAACGTCTGTTTGCTCGCCCCAGGTTTGCGGGGAAGATGGTGGAAGGTCACAATACCAGTCATAAAAACTAAGGCAAACCCCGCCCATCAATGACAGGTAGCGCGAACCGGCAGCATAAGAGACCATGGACATTGCCGGAATCGGTGAAAATCCGAATACACGATCCGGCCCATAGGTTTTTGTGGTGTAGACATTGGCCGCTGCGGTAATCTCATTAACCTCATCCCAACTGGCCCGCACAAATCCGCCAAGACCGCGCATTTTCTTGTAATCATTGGCCTTTGAGGGATCTGATACAACACTGCCCCATGCCAGCACCGGATCACCCAGCTCCGACTTGGCCGCACGATATGCCTGCAACAGACGTGAGCGGATAAGCGGAAATTTAAGCCGTGATGCCGAATACAGATACCATGAATAACTGGCACCACGTGAACAACCCCGTGGCTCATGGTTAGGAAGATCAGGACGGGTGCGCGGATAGTCGGTCTGCTGGGTTTCCCAGGTGACCAGTCCATTTTTCACATAAATCTTCCAACTGCACGAACCTGTGCAATTCACCCCGTGGGTGGAGCGTACAATCTTATCATGGGCCCAGCGCCCACGATAAGCTTTTTCCCAGTCCCTGCTTTCGGTCGTGGTAATGCCGTGGCCATCGGAAAACTTATCCTTTATTTTGGAAAAATAGGTCAGACGGTCAATAAAATTGCTCATGAATTTTAGTCCTTAACTTAAAAAGTCGGAGAAACGGAAGAACAGTTACGGGTTTTTCACATAGGCGTCCTTGCGCAAATAGAACCACCAGTTGATCACAATGCACAGCACATAGAAGGCGGCAAACCCGTACAATGCATACTCAGGAGTGGTTGCCTTGATCTGTTCACCAAAAACCTTTGGAATAATGAACGCTCCATAGGCGGCAATTGCTGCGGTCCAGCCTAAAACCGGCCCGGCCTGTTCCTTGTCGAACACAACTGCAATGGTCTTGAAGGTTGAGCCGTTTCCGATGCCAGTAGCAGCAAACAGGATCAGGAACAGGATCAAGAATGGTACAAAATAGTCCTGCGGGGTAGCCGAGGCATAGGCTTGCTTCATGAAATAGGCCACGCCAAGGGCAGCAATTACCATAATCACCGAAATGATCTGGGTAACTTTGGCACCACCAATCTTGTCAGAAATAATACCGCCAACAGGTCGGATCAATGCGCCGATAAATGGCCCTGTCCATGCAAACATCAAGGCACTCGGCCCGTCGGGATTGGGGATATTATGCACCATTACCCCATCCACCATCACATGGGAGAAGCCGAAAATAACCTTGATCGCCAAACCAAAGGCCACCGCATAGCCGATGAAAGAGCCAAAGGTCATGGTATAGATGATAGTCATGGCCCAGGTGTGCTTATTATTAAATATGCGGTATTGGTGTTTTAGGCTCTGGCCGATGGAGCCGGGCAGCATGCGCAGGAAAAACACGGTTAAAACAACCACTATTGGCAAGACAATCCATTTTGAAGACAACAGCTTGGCAAAAGCGGCATCAGATTCAACAAGCCCGGAACCACCAACGCCCGAAGGCAGCATCAGCCACAATCCAAATGTTGAGGTAATCAGCCCGATAAGCAGCATGCCCAGGATTTTCCCAAATGCCGGTAGCGGCCCCTTAACATTGGGCGATACATGATCTGCCTTGATATTATTCATTCCCATCCAGACCGCGATCACTATCGGGATCAGGATTGCCACCCAGATAAATCCGGCATTATGCAAATATGTTTCAGTGCCTGCGGGAATTTTACCGATCAAAGTCCCCGAAGTGGCTTTTAAGGTCA
>JALSYJ010000161.1 GCA_027071965.1 Robiginitomaculum sp.
GATAAAGGCAATACTTGATACTTTTGACATTGGTTTTTCCTATTCGATAAAGCTGAGGGCTTCAGATTCTGGCAATTGTTCAAAATAACCAGCAACGCTTTCATCAGATATATCCGCCAATTTTGCTGGTTGCCAGAGCGGCGCATTGTCCCGGTCAATCAGCAAGGCCCGGACGCCTTCGTAAAAATCAATACCGGCAACAAATTTCATACTTAACCCCAGCTCCATCTGCATGGCAGCCCGAAATTCGAGTTTTTCGCCAACAAGCATTTGTTGCAAGGTTACTTTTAAGGCCGTTGGTGATTTTGTTGATAATGTCCTGATCTGCTCTTTGGCCCATTCTGATCCAGCATCACGCAATGATTGAATAATGTTCTCCATGCTATCGGCAGCAAAAAAATCATCAATTTCTTCGCGATTGCGTGCAAGCCCTGCTTCCCCCGGTAATCCGGTAAGACTATCAATGATTTCGCTGACCTGTTCCTGGGAACTGGCATCTTCAGCCAAACGGTTGATAATCATTTCGTGTTGATCAGTTGGCGCAAAATCCGTGGCAATCCCTGCATAAAAGGCATCGGCGGCATTAAGCCGGGCACCGGTTAAAGCCAGCCACACCCCGATCTTTCCGGGTAGGCGCGGCAAAAAATAACTGCCGCCCACATCCGGATAAAAACCAATGCCGGTTTCTGGCATGGCAAACAGGGTTGAGCTTCCTGCTATCCGGCGACTGCCATGAATAGAAACTCCGACCCCGCCACCCATAACAAAGCCATCAATCATTGCCACATAAGGTTTTGGATATTCCTTTATGAGGGTGTTTAAGCGATATTCCTCCGTGTAAAATCCGCGGGCATAGGTTAAGTCCTGCCCCCTGCCCTCATATAAAAGCCGAATATCACCCCCGGCACAAAACGCCCTGCCTTTAGCGCCTTGCACCACAACTCCCACAATATTTTCATCATCTCGCCATGACATCAGCGCCTTGGTCATCGCTCTGATCATGTCCAGGGTAAGCGAATTAAGCGCTTTGGGCCGGTTTAAGGTCAAAAACCCGATTTTTCCTCTGGTTTCTACGATTATTTCTGGTTCACTGCTCATCCTGTTAGCTCCTGTCGGGCGATGATTACCCGCATAATCTCGTTGGTTCCCTCAAGAATTTGGTGCACCCGCAAATCCCGCACAATTCGCTCAAGAGGATAGTCGCGTAAATATCCGTAACCGCCATGTAATTGCAGGGCATCATTTGCCACCTTAAAGCCAATGTCAGTGGCATAGCGCTTGGCCATGGCTGCCAAGGAACTTTTGCGCGGATCATTGCTGTCAATAGCTGCTGCTGCCCGATACAGCATCATTCGTGCAGCCTCCAATTCGGTGACCATATCAGCCAGCTTGAACTGGCTGGCCTGAAAACTGGCAATAGGTTTGCCAAACTGGGTACGGCTTTGAGTGTATTCTTTAGCCAGATCACAGGCGAATGAAGCACCGCCCAAAGAACATGAACCTATATTCACACGACCGCCATCCAGCCCGGACATGGCAATGGCAAAACCATCTCCCTCATTTCCCAGCCTGTTACTCACCGGAACCTTGCAATCTTCAAAAATTACCGCTGCTGTGGGCTGGGCATTCCACCCCATCTTGTGCTCATTAGCTCCAAAAGACAGGCCCGGAGTATCTTTTTCCACGATCAAGGTAGATATGCCCTTTGGCCCAGCCTCGCCTGTTCGCACCATGACCACATAAACATCCGAAGCCCCGGCCCCGGAAATAAAGGCCTTGGAGCCATTTATCACATATTTGTCACCATCACGTACCGCCTTTGTGCGCAAAGAGGCAGCATCAGAACCGGAACCCGGCTCGGTAAGGCAATAGCTGGCAATCAGCTCCATGCTCATCAAGCGCGGTAAATAGTTCGAACGCTGTTCCTGATTACCATATGTATCAATCATCCATGAGCACATATTGTGAATAGACAAAAATGCTGCTGTGGCCACACAACCCCGGCTTAATTGTTCAAAAATCAAGCTGGCATCCAGACGGGATAAAGCAGAGCCGCCAAATTCCTCGCCCACATAAATCCCGGCAAAGCCCAGCGCCGCAGCTTCGCGCAGCACAGCTACTGGAAAGACCTTGTCAGCATCCCATTTGGCAGCATTGGGGGTTAATTGATCTTCGGCAAACTGCCGGGCCATATCCCGGATCAGTACCTGCTCCTCGCTTAGCTCAAAATTCAATGATTTACTCTTTCTGTTGATGGCTTGTTGATGGCTGTTTGCTTTGCCAGCCAGACCCTATCAAAGCCTGCCTCCGCCTCCAAGCCCAAGCGCGCAGGTTCAATCATTTTTTTCTAATCAGCTATAAAGTATCCGGAGTGACGGTGAGTGGAAAGGGTCACCATTAAGGGTCAGCGCAATTTTTTGCTGTCCCTTGAGTGACACTTGAGGTGCCCTGCAATTGCACCAAAAAAGCACTTAAGGGCAATAAACTGACCCTTAAATGACCCTTGGGTGTACTGACTGACCCTTGAGGGTCGGGGATAAGTGTAAAAGGCGCCCGCCAACCTTAAACCTGTTATAATGTAAGAGTTGGGGCAAAGCCCCCGAAAATACGCTCTTTGACAGGTAAATATTTTCTCAAACCCAATAAGTAAAAGGGTTCTGTGCGTCACTTCCCGGGTGCAGGCAAAGCTGAAAATCCAAATATATTGCGCCTGCCTCTGGCTCTTATCCAACGGGAAAAGCAGGATAGGCATTTTTATAACATAAAGCGGGACATATATCCTGACTTTAAGGGCGTATTTGATCAGGGGTTGTTGGATTATAACCAAAGCCTGCGCATGGTGGCGTCAGGCCCAATTGATTTAGCACATATCCCATTGCAGCAAAATGATGAATCGCATGACTGTGCGCCTGAATAAGCAGTGCTGACAGGGTGTATCGGTTGGTTACTTCACCCGCGCCAAGATCATCGGTAACGCTGATAATCTGTTCAAAATCAATACCTTCAATACCGACAATCTGGTTTAGGATATGCTCAAGATAGGTTAAGGCAGCATGGCGATCATACTCAATATTACGATTACGCTGCCTTGCTGCCAGATTAACATGGCGGTCAGCCATGCCTTCAAAAATACAGTTAAATATATCCAGAACATGCCGGACATGGCTACCGATGCTTGAGTGATAAGGTGCAACGGAGCTGTCCTGATACTGTTCATCGGTAACTGAATTGATCAGTATAATGCCGGTTCTAAGATTATTGGCTATGGTTTCAAGCATGAGCGCAATCTACTAAAAGCCCCCGACAACGCAACCCGGCGCTGCTCACAGTTTTGTGTAGAGCATTTTTAGCAAA
>JALSYJ010000162.1 GCA_027071965.1 Robiginitomaculum sp.
AGCCCATGAAACCAGTTCGTCTTTGCCTGAAATTGATCCTGAGGGTTTGAGTTATTTACAGTTTTCCTCAGGCACCACACGTTTCCCGTTGGGTGTTGAAATTACCCACAAGGCGTTTATGGCAAATGCTTTTGCCATTGCAAAATACGGATTACAAATAGGTGCCGGTGATCGAACCTGCTCCTGGCTGCCATTTTATCATGATATGGGGCTGGTCGGGTTTTTGCTTACTCCGCTGGTGACCCAGATGAGCAATGATATTCTGCCGACCAGGGATTTTGCCCGCAGGCCCTTAATGTGGCTTTCCATGATCTCTGACAACAAGGCCAGCTTGGCCTTTTCTCCGAGCTTTGGCTATGATTTATGCGCACGCCGGGCAAAGAAGGCGAAACTGGATCATCTGGATTTAAGCAATTGGCGGGTGGCTGGAATTGGCGGTGATATGATCCGGGTTGCAGTACTAGACAGTTTTACCGAGCGCTTTGCTCCGGCTGGTTTTTCCGGCAATGCACTGCTTCCAAGCTATGGCATGGCTGAGACTACTTTGGCGATCAGCTTTACTCCAGCCGGGCAGGGCGTGGTTTACGACATGGTAGACCTGAACAGGCTTGATACTGATAAGCGGGCAGTGCCGGTAACAGCAGGATCAGGTGTTGCATCCCGTGAATTTGTTCTTTGCGGAACAGTGCTACCCGGCCACCAACTGGAAGTAAGAAACGAAAACGCGGAAGTGCTGGGCGAGGCACAGGTCGGGCGCATTTTTGTATCGGGGCCGAGCCTGATGACAAGATATTTTGGCAATGCCGGTGAAACCGCCTGTGTGTTGAGCAAGGATGGCTGGCTTGATACTGGTGATCTGGGATATTGGCGCGATGGCCAGATTGTCATTACTGGCCGGGCCAAGGATCTGATCTTGGTAAATGGCCGCAATGTCTGGCCGCAGGATCTGGAATGGTCGGCAGAATCAGGGGTTGAAGGTCTGCGCTCTGGCGATGTTGCGGCATTTTCGATTGATGATGGTGAGAATGAGGAAGTTATTTTACTGGTGCAGACCAGAATATCAAACCCGGAGCGCAGGGCATCATTATTACGCGGGATCGAGGGTCTGGTTAATGCTGAATATGGATTAACTACGCAGGTTATCGGAGTTCCTCCGCACTCCTTGCCCCAGACTTCATCAGGAAAACTCAGCCGGGCCAAGGCACGCAAAATGTATCTGGATGGGAGTTTTGAGGCTATGAGCAAGGAGCGAGGCTCGCTGGTGAATTGAGTAGTAATGCACCCATAGCAATTACTGGCGCTACCGGATTCTTGGGCCTGCATATTGCCCAAAAACTAAAAATGGCAGGGAGGCCCTTGCGGGCGCTGGTGCGCGATCAAGGTCGGGCCGAGGCGCTAAAGGAATTGGGAGCTGAACTTGTTTTTGGTGATCTTGGCAATAAATCAGCATTGGCTGATTTGGTCGAAGACTGTGCCTGTGTGGTGCATGTGGCCGGGGCCATTAAGGCGCGCACACCTAAAGAGCTAACCGCCATCAATGGTGGCGGCACGGCCAATCTGGTATCGGCATGTTCCAAAGCATCACCGAATATAAGAATGGTGCATATTTCCTCAATTACAGCCCGTGAGCCGCAGCTTTCTGCCTATGCCGCCAGCAAGGCAAGCAGCGAGCAGGCAGCAAAAGCCCATAACGGGCCTTTGGTTATTATTCGTCCAAATGCAGTGTATGGGCCTGGAGATCGCGAAACATTACAGGTTTTCAAAGTTGCGCAAGGCCCGGTGCAGCCATTGTTTAATCAGCCCGATGCCCGCATTGCCATGATCCATGTGGATGACGCTGCGCGGGCGGTTGCGGAGCTTTGCAAGAGCAACTCTATTACCGGATTATTTGAAATATCTGATGAGCGTACGGGCGGTTATGGCTGGAAAGAAATTACCCAAACTGCGATTGGCGCGGTTAATGGCAAACCCAGACTGTTTCTTGTTTCAGAAGGCATGTTAAAAATTGCCGGCGCAGTATCGGAGTTTTTTGGTGGATTTCGGGCCGATCCCCCCATTTTCACCACAGGCAAGGTTAGGGAAATTCTGCATGGTGACTGGGCGGTGCAAACTGATTTGCAAATCCCCGAAAATATCTGGCAGCCATCTATCAATTTAGAGCAAGGTTTTGATGATGCTGTAAACTGGTATAAGGAGCAGGGCTGGCTGCGTTAATATACCGGGGACAGACAATAGTAAGGATACTCTATTCACAATTTTTTCAGCAGCAAAACCGCGCAGCCACTGGCATGGGGTTTTAGTTCACTGCTTTGGTGGTGTAATTGCTCTGGCCCCGATACTTCTGACCAGCAATCATCGGAACCAAGGGTGAAAAACCGCTGTTCCATTACCTCAAACCCGGCTTGTCCGGTCAATTCGGCCCAGCTTGTTGGTTCATATTCCCACTGGCGGGTGTAAAGGCCGAGACTGTCCTTTAGCAATACCGGGCCGCCACGGCCCATGGGAACGGAGATAATAACCTGCCCGCCAGTACGCAGTGTTTGGCGAAAAGCACCAAGCACATCCTTATTGACTGTTGGGCTGCGTATTGCGGCGACCTCTTTTGCTGTTTTACTGCGATTAAAGGCGCTGCTTGGGTCATCTGTTGATGCTTCGTCAAAGCCAATATGCTCGATGGTGGAAATGCAGGTAACAAGATCAAAGTGATTTTGCGGCAGTTCGCAGATGCGAATATCACCAATAGTTATCGGCACCGATAAAACCTGTTGTCGCCAGTTTTGCGGATAGCGGCCCTGTACCCGTTCGGGGTGTACAATGTCTGCTGCGGTTATGCTTACATCCGCATGCTCCGACTTTGCCAGTAACAGGCCGAGCCAATCAAGGCTTGACATGGCAAACCCGATATCAAGGATATTCTTCGCCCTTACCATATGTTGTGCAGCCCATGGCACCTCTATCAATCGCTCCGAATGGCCGGGTATATCAAGTGCCAACTGATCAAATTTTGCATTGCCGGCAAGAACAGCCAAGGCCCGGTCGAGGATAAATTGCTGGTTTTTTTTAATCATGGGGCTATCCATTACCATTATGCTTTCTATATTGCACCGATTCTTGAAAACCTTGTTTAATTTAGGCGAATCATATGGAAAAGACATTTATCAGCGCTCAGGAATTATTGACAGGTTCGTTTGAGCTGGCCGAGCAGATATTACGCAGCGGATTTCGCCCCGATTATATTGTCGGGGTATGGAGAGGCGGTGCGCCAATTGGTATTGCTGTGCAAGAGGCGCTGGAGTTTTGTGGTATTGCCTCTGATCATATTGCCATTCGCACCTCGTCCTATCACGGTATTG